>CAZSSZ010000091.1:0-5914 GCA_964609755.1 uncultured Flavobacteriaceae bacterium
TAGATTTGCCTTTTGGAAGTTACCAATCCGATCCAAAAGAAGCTTTGCGCTCTTCAATTCGCATTATGAAAGAAGCCGGTGCTCATGCTGTAAAAATTGAAGGCGGTGCTGAAATCAAAGACTCCATGACACGTATTCTAAACGCAGGTATCCCTGTAATGGGGCATTTGGGATTGACTCCGCAATCCATCTATAAATTTGGTACCTACACGGTGCGGGCCAGAGAAGAAGCGGAAGCAGCTAAACTTTTGGAAGATGCCAAACTGCTAGAGGAACTCGGTTGTTTTGCTTTGGTTTTGGAAAAAATTCCAGCAGCATTGGCAGCGCAAGTCGCCAAAACGGTAAATATCCCAGTTATTGGTATTGGTGCCGGAAATGAAGTGGACGGGCAAGTGTTGGTACTACACGATATGCTTGGACTTACCACTGAATTTAGCCCAAGATTTCTGCGTAGGTACATGAACTTATATGACCAAATGACGGACGCTGTGCAGCAATACGTCAACGATGTTAAATCGAGTGATTTTCCCAACAAAGACGAACAATACTAATTGCATCCCGAAATCCTTTTTGAAGACAACCATTTGCTGGTAATCAACAAACCGGCAGGTATGTTGGCGCAAGGAGACAACACAGGTGACACCTCCGTTTTAGATTCGCTAAAAGCCTTTATTAAAGATCGTGATAAAAAACCCGGTGCGGTATTTTTGGGACTTGTACACCGACTCGACCGCCCCACAAGTGGGGTAATGGTATTGGCAAAAACCTCGAAAGCCTTAACACGGCTAAACAAGCAATTTGCCGAGAAAACCACCAAAAAAGTCTATTGGGCTATGGTAGCCGGAACACCAGCGGACTCCCCTACCCGATTGGTGCATTATTTGATGCGGAAACCTGCGCAAAACAAATCATTTGCGCACAAAAAAGAAGTGCCCAACAGCAAACGCGCCGAACTCATCTACACCAAAAGACAATCCTTTGACCGCTATTCGTTGTTGGAAATAGAGCTCCTTACAGGAAGGCACCATCAAATCAGGGCACAGCTTAGTGCCGAAGGTTTAATCATAAAAGGGGATCTTAAATACGGAGCACCAAGACCCAACACAAACGGGAGTATACACTTACACGCAAGAAAACTAACGCTCTCTCATCCTACACTTAAAGAGCCGATGACCTTTACGGCAATGCCTCCAAAAGACGGGTTGTGGGATGTTGTAGCAACTGAATAGTGTATGTGTAGCACGCTGCTCATCTACCTTATATGCTAAAACAGTACGTTTACTTTTTTTGCTATTTTAGCAGGGAACGCTTAAACATGGTTTAAATAACGTTTCAACACAATATCCGCTTTTAATACCTACAAAAAAATTTCTTTCAGCAACAGCAAAAAAACTAAAAAAATCTAAGCAATGAGTTTTGAACAAACTTTTAAAAACATAGATGACCTCCTCTACAAAGATTCAGGAGCAGACAGCGAATTAGACTACATAGGACAAACCTCTTGGGTGATGTTCTTACGCTACTTGGAAGAATTAGAACAAGACAAAGCAGACGAAGCAGAATTGCGTGGGGAAGATTACAACTTCATTTTAGATTCAGCATACCGTTGGCCAAATTGGGCAATGCCCAAAGATGCAGACGGAAAACTCGACCACCACAAAGCCATGACAGGACCCGATTTGGTTCAGTTTGTGGACAATAAGTTGTTTCCCTACTTGGCGGAATTCAAGCAAAAAGCCGACAACCCAAAAACCATAGAATACAAGATTGGAGAAATTTTCTCTGAACTGAAAAACAAAATCCAAAGTGGGTACAACCTACGTGAGATTTTGGAATTTGCAGACGAACTTCCTTTCCGTGCTTCAACTGACAAACACGAGTTGAGCCACTTGTACGAAAGCAAGATTAAAAACATGGGAAATGCAGGTCGTAATGGTGGACAATACTATACACCAAGACCGCTTATTCGTGCCATGATTAATGTGCTTGACCCACAAGTTGGAGAAAAAATTTATGACGGTGCAGCAGGTTCTTGCGGTTTCTTATGCGAAGCTTACGAGTATTTGTATGAGCGTATGGAAAAAACCACCGACAATCTCAAAACCCTACAAGAAGAAACCCTTTTTGGAAAAGAGAAAAAGAACTTGGCATATGTGATTGGAATTATGAACATGATTCTTCATGGCATTGAAGCTCCAAACCTGACTCATATAAACACACTTGGCGAGAACATACGAGACATACAAGAGAAAAACCGTTATCATGTGATTCTTGCCAATCCACCATTTGGCGGAAAAGAAAGAAAAGAAGTTCAACAAAACTTTGACATCAAAACAGGAGAAACCGCTTCGCTGTTTCTACAACATTTTATCAAAAGTTTAAAGACAGGCGGACGAGCAGCAATCGTTATCAAAAACACCTTTTTAAGTAATGCCGATAACGCCTCTATTTCATTGCGTAAGCACTTATTAGAAAGCTGTAACCTGCATACCATTTTAGATATGCCAGCAGGCACATTTACAGGTGCAGGCGTTAAAACGGTTGTGTTGTTTTTCCAAAAAGGCGAACCCACAAAAAACATTTGGTACTACCAATTAGATGCAGGCAGAAGTTTAGGGAAAACCAATCCTTTGAACGATACTGATATGGAAGAGTTTGTGGCTTTGTCCACTTCGAGAGCCTCAGTGGACGCTAAAGGTGCTGAAACAGAAAAAAGTTGGAATGTAGATGTCCGAACCCTGAGCTCGTCGAAGGGTGACGAAAACACGCTCGATCTTTCGCCTAATAACCCCAACATGCCCGAAGAAGCACCCTTGCGTAGCCCAAAGGAAATTTTGGAAGAAATGGAGACCTTGGATGAAGAAACAGGAAAAATTTTAAAGAATATCAAATCGCTCATTGTCTGAACATGATTTTTAAGATGAAATGATAACAAGATGAAAGAAGATGACATAAATAAGTTAACTCATAAAATAATTGGTTGTGCAATGGAAGTGCATAACCAAATGGGTAATGGCTTTCAAGAAGTAGTTTATCAAAGAGCCTTGAGTATAGAGTTGAATATGAACGGAATTGAACATACAAGAGAACTTGAAATGCCATTACAATACAAAGGGTTTGATGTAGGCACTAGAAGAGTAGATTTCTTTATTGAAGATAAAGTGATGTTAGAAATCAAAGCTATTGAAAAATTAGAAGGTGTGCATAAGGCACAAGCTATCAACTACTGCGAAGCATACCATATTACAGACGGATTGCTTATAAACTTTGGTGCTGAAAGATTGCAGTATCATAGAGTATTTAACAAAGCACTAAAGAACAACAAATCATGAATATCTTAAGCATCTTAAAAATCCTGTTCAGACAATTGGAAACCAGTTCAATTTTAAAACACATTAAGGAATTGATATGAAGGAAGGTTGGGAAAAAATGACAATGCTTGAAGCATGTGACCTTATCACGTGTGGAGTTGCAGCAAGGCCAAAGTATGTAGATGATGGCATACCATTTTTATCTGCTAAAAATGTAAAAGAAGGTCAAATAATTTATGAAGGTTATAATTGTATAACCGAAGAAAACCACCAAGAGCTTACAAAGAAGAATAAACCTTTAGTTGGTGATATATTATACACACGAGTTGGAAGTTATGGAGAGGCTGCAGTTATTGAAGAGGATATAGAATTTAGCGTTTTTGTTAGCCTAACATTGATTAAGCCAAAAAAAGAATTATTAAATAGTTACTTCTTAAAGTATTATCTCAACTCTCACGAAGTTAAAACACTAGCAAAGAATAGTATTACCAGTTCAGGTGTTGGAAATTTGAATGTTGGCACGGTAAGAAAATTTCCAATCCCAATCCCACCACTTCCCGAACAAAAACAAATAGTAACCCTACTCGATAAAGCCTTTGCCGCCATAGACCAAGCCCAAGCCAATGTTGAGAAAAATATGGTAAATGCGAAAGAGCTGTTTCAATCTAAACTCAATGAAATTTTTAGCCGACCTGCCCTGAGCGAAGCCGAAGGGAAAGGCCATGGTTGGGAGGAGAAAAAGTTCAAAGATGTTTGTGTTTTACAGAGAGGATTCGACCTTCCTAAAAGATTAAGAAAAGAAGGGAAATATCCGCTTGTAAGCTCAAGTGGTATAATAGATTCGCATTTTGAGGCAAAAGTAAAAGCACCAGGTGTAGTTACAGGTCGTTCAGGAAGTATTGGAAACCTGTTTTACATTGAAGATGATTTTTGGCCATTAAATACAACTTTATATATAAAAGATTTTAAAGGTAATTTTGAAGAATATGTCTATTACTTTATTGAACAATTTGATTTAAAAAGATTTTCAAGTGGTGCAGGTGTTCCCACATTGAATAGAAATTTTGTTCATGACGAAATAGTATTTTCAACCAACAATATAGAGCTTCAAATGAAAATTGTTAATCAATTAAATCATTTAAAATCTGAAACAAAGGAAATTGAAAGCCAATATCAACAAAAACTCGATAACCTTGAAGCCCTCAAAAAATCAATATTACAAAAAGCATTTTCGGGGGCGTTGACTTCGACAAGCTCAGCCACCGCTAAAAATGCGACAGTTCAAAAAGTACTATAAAATGAGTAAAGAGAGCCAAATAGTAATCTATAAATCCGACACCTATCAAATTGAAGTTTCTGTTCAATTGGATAAGGATACTGTTTGGCTAAATCAGAAGCAAATGGCAGAGTTATTTGATAAAGATAGTGATACCATTGGGCTTCATTTAAAAAATATATATGCGACCAAAGAGTTGGATAAAAAGGCAACTACCGAGAAATACTCGGTAGTTCAAACAGAGGGCAATAGAGAAGTAAAACGAAATATTTTATTTTACAATCTAGATGCCATTATTTCAGTAGGTTACCGAGTAAATTCTAAAAAAGGAACTGCTTTTAGAATATGGGCAAATAGTGTTTTAAAACAATATTTAGTGCAAGGTTATGCACTCAATGAAAAACGACTAGCACAAAAAGAACAGGAAATACGACTGCTAAAAGACGGTATTCATATTTTAACAAGAGCCGCTACGCTAGCTATTGAAGAAAAAGCATCTGACAATACCATTTTGGAAACCTTTGCCAGAGGGTTACGTCTTTTGGATGATTACGACCATGAACAATTAGATACTAAAGGATTAACAAAAAAAGAAGCAAACTATCCTAGCTTAGATGATTACCAAACAATCATAAAAGCAATGCTTACAGAATTCAGTAGCGTTGTGTTTGGTAAAGAAAAAGACAAAAGTTTTGAAAGTGCTATTAATCAAATTACCAAAGGTTTTGGCGAAGAAGATTTTTATCCTACACTTGAAGAAAAAGCAGCCACTTTATTATACTTAATTGTTAAAAACCATGCCTTTGTAGATGGTAATAAACGTATAGCAGCTGCTTGCTTTTTGAAATTTTTAGAGCGCAACAATATGCTTTTTACTACTAAAAAACAACCTATTATAAGCAATGACACTTTAGCAAGTTTAACACTTTTTATCGCCTCAAGTAAACCCGATGAAATGAAAATTGTAAAACATCTAGTTGTTAGTGTCTTAAATCGAAACAAATGAACGAAGCACAAACCAAACACGATTTAATAGAGCCTGCTTTACGTGAGGCAGGTTGGGGCATTGTTGTAGGCAGTCGTTTGCGTTTGGAGTTTCCTATTACCAAAGGTCGTTTGATTGGTCAAAACAGGCGCGCCACCCCATTGTTTGCAGATTATGTGTTGGAGTACAAAAACAGACGAATAGGAATTGTTGAAGCAAAAAAACGAGACGACTATTACACACAAGGTTTAGGACAAGCCAAGGATTATGCAGAACGCTTAAACATTCGGTTTACCTATTGCACCAATGGCTTGCAGATATACGGTGTAGATATGCAAGAAG
>CAZSSZ010000092.1:0-5897 GCA_964609755.1 uncultured Flavobacteriaceae bacterium
CGAACTTCCTGCTTTGGTACGGTCTCGGCTATCCAAAATCGATTGGAAATCAGAAAGACTGCATTTTCCTGTGCCTACATCTAAGAGCGTACCCACGATAGCACGTACCATATTGCGCAAAAATCGGTTTGCTGAAATATGAAAAATCAATTTGTGGTTTTGTTCTTCCCAAAAGGCTTCTGTAAGCTCGCAATCATAGGTTTTGACATCTGTTTTGGAGCGTGAAAAACACTTAAAATTAGTATGATCAAGCAATATAGCCGCTGCTGTATTCATCGCATCAACATCTAGCGGTAAATTGAAATGATAGCTAAATTCACTGCCAAACGGATCTTTTTTTTGGGTAATATGATATTCATAACTCCTAGACGTTGCGTCAAATCTGGCATGGGCTTCAGGATTTACGGCATAAATGGCACAAATAGCAATGTCTTTTGGCAAAAAACGATTTAGACGGAAGGCGAGGTCATCGGCTTCCTCAACAGAAATAACTGCGTCAAAATGGGCAAAAAGTTGCTTGGCATGTACGCCAGTATCCGTTCTGCCTGCCCCTACAATAGTAATTTCTGTACCTAACAAGGTCGTCAAAGCTTCTTCCAAAAGCTGCTGCACGGAAAGTGCATTGGGTTGGCGTTGCCAACCATGATAGGCTGTTCCGGTGTATGAAAGTTCCAAAAAATAGCGCAAAGCTGTAAATTTGTGCAAAGATGATGAAAAAGATATTGTTGCTTTCCGATACCCATAGTTTTTTAGATTCGCGTGTTTTGGAATATGCCAAAGACGTAGATGAGATTTGGCATGCCGGAGACATCGGCAATTTTGACGTTACCGATGCCCTTGAACGTACAAAACCCTTGCGTGCGGTCTATGGCAATATTGATAACGCTGCGCTTCGGCAACAATTTCCCGAGGAAATGTATTTTGAATTGGAAGGCGTAAAGGTGTTTATGACCCACATTGGGGGCAGACCAAAACGATATGCCAAAGGCATTTCGGACAAGCTCAAAACACTAAAACCCGATCTTTTTGTTTGCGGACATTCACATATACTCAAAGTAGGTTATGACACTAGCAAATCGGTGCTTTACCTCAATCCTGGAGCGGTTGGCAAACACGGGTTTCACAAAAAACAAACCATGCTGCGGTTTGAATTGCACGAGGGAAAAGCACAAAATTTGGTAGTGATAGAACTAGGAGATAAAACGCCTACGGATTTGTAACCAGCGTTGCTTTCGAATAAATTTCGCTTCGCTGCCCGATACTAATTTGGGTTGTTTTGATAGCCATGCACCAAAGAAACCCAATAGTGCACCAATGGGATTTCCGCGCTCATTAGCTGCCCATTTGAGAGAGGCCAACACACCCAAAACACATCCATATCCAAATTGGTAAAACATCTTGCCTTTCGCTTTGGATAAACGTTTGCTGTAATTTGATCCTGTTGGACGTAGATGCTTCACCACTAGGTTTTTATCCGTTTCGACTAAAAATCCGTGGTGTAGTGCTAGGAGTTCGTCTAAGGTATCCCAACCCAACGCAGGACGTAAACCGCCTATAGCCTCAAAGCAGTTTTTATGATAGGCTTTTATAGGACCACGCAGGTGGGATTTAGCAGCAATAGACTCAAACATCCACAAGCCGTTTTTCTCAATTTGCAAAACACCACCAAACATACCAAGTTTAGGATTTTGAGAAAAGGAATTCACGACTGTTGAAATATAATTCTTTGGGAAAATAATATCTGCATCAAACTTGCAAATAACATCAAAAGGGTGTTTGAGGGTGGAAAAACCGCGGTCAAAAGCATGAATGACCTTCTGACCTGGCTCATGCGTAGCAAAGTTATTTGACAATTTAAGTTGAATAAATGGGTATTTTTGAACAAAACCTTGTGCAATTTGAACAGAATTATCCGTTGAACCATCGTCCACGATTATCAATTCTTTGATTGGGTAAGTCTGTGTGACTAAAGATGTTAAGGATTGCTCCAAAAAAGCTTCTTCATTAAACACTGGCAATACGATGGAGATATCCACTAGAAAAACAAAAATTTAAGTTACAAAAATAAAAAAAGTTGTATGTTTGCCCTAACGGCAATTACTTCAGCCGTAATTATAATTATCACTTCGATACCCAATTACACATGTTTGAATTATCAGAACTAAAAGCAAAAAAACTTGCTGAACTCCAAGAAATTGCCAAAGAACTTGGATTAAAAAAAACAACAGGCCTAAAGAAAATTGAGCTTACATATCGTATCATAGACCATCAAGCAACACTGCCTGAACCTGGAGAAGCAACAAAAGAAACTACAGCGCAAACGGAACCTAAAAAAAAGGTTTTTGAAAAGCCAATAAAAACACCTCACAAAAAAGTAGCGCAAAAAGAAAATCCTGCTGAAAATCAACCTAAAAACGAGGAAAACACAGAGAAATCTGAGCAGCAAAAGCCCAAACACAAAAACAACAAAAACGGAAACGGGAAAGGAAACCGTCCACAAAACGGAAACAACAACGGAAACAACAACGGAAACGGTAATGGACAGAACCAAAATGGAAATGGCAACAGTCACAACAAAGACAGCCGCAACCGCTACCGTCAACCTGAATATGAATTTGATGGTATTATTGAAAGCGAAGGTGTTTTAGAAATGATGGCCGAGGGCTATGGTTTCCTTCGTTCATCGGACTACAACTACCTTTCTTCGCCTGATGATATTTACGTCTCACAGTCGCAAGTGCGTTTGTTTGGACTGAAAACGGGTGACACCGTTCTAGGGCATATCCGTCCGCCAAAAGAAGGAGAAAAGTATTTTCCACTTATCAAGGTTTCGTTAATCAACGGTTTAACCCCCGATGTGGTGCGTGATCGCGTTTCGTTTGAACACCTTACCCCCCTATTCCCACAAGAAAAATTTAATATCGCCGACAAGCAAAGCACCATTTCCACACGAGTGATGGACTTATTTTGTCCTATTGGAAAAGGGCAGCGGGGTATGATCGTATCACAACCCAAAACGGGTAAAACCATGCTACTTAAAGACGTAGCAAACGCCATTGCAGCCAACCACCCAGAGGTGTATCAAATCATTTTGTTGATAGACGAACGCCCAGAGGAAGTTACCGATATGCAACGCAACGTAAAAGGCGAAGTGGTTGCTTCAACCTTTGACGAACCAGCAGACCGCCACGTAAAGGTTGCCAATATTGTACTGGAAAAAGCAAAACGCTTGGTAGAATGTGGACACGATGTGGTGATTTTACTCGATTCGATTACACGCCTTGCACGTGCCTATAACACCGTACAGCCAGCCTCGGGCAAAATTCTGAGTGGTGGTGTGGATGCCAATGCGCTTCACAAACCGAAACGCTTTTTTGGTGCCGCTCGAAACATAGAAAATGGAGGCTCGCTTTCCATTATTGCCACGGCACTTACGGAAACAGGTTCTAAAATGGACGAGGTGATTTTTGAAGAATTTAAGGGAACAGGAAACATGGAATTGCAGCTTGACCGCCGTATTTCAAACCGCCGTATTTTCCCTGCCATTGACTTGGTGTCTTCCAGCACCCGCCGCGACGACCTGTTGCTAGACGAAAAAACCATTCAACGCATGTGGATTATGCGGAAGTACCTTGCCGATATGAACCCCGTAGAGGCAATGGAGTTTATCAATGACCGCATTAAGCGTACCCTAAACAACGAAGAGTTTTTGATTTCGATGAACGAATAGGCAAACGCTTTTAAGAACAAAAAAGGCTTCCAAATGGAAGCCTTTTTTGTTTTGTTGCTAACGGTCTCGAATATGAAAAGTAGCGGGTTTCTACTCACTAACTTCACTGGTGCGCGCCTGCCTTGTCGGCAGAGACAGGTTTGTAATGCGTGACTAATCTTGTTTAAAATAGGCAACTAAGACGCACCAGAAAAACTCAAATCCCAAAAACCCTGCACTGTAAAAATAAAATGATGTGAAATCGGTTAAATTCTATGCTACAATTTAGGGTTTGTTTAGTGCTAAATTAACAAAAAATATAATACACGTTTATTTATACGGCAACGCCTTAATAATATGCGCAATAGCGGTTTGTCTGGCGGTTGTTTTTTTATCGGCGTCTATAATTACCCAAGGGGCGGTTTCGGTGTTTGTTAGCGCAAACATGTCCTTTTTATAGGATGTATACGCCTCCCACAAGGCTTGCGCTTTTTCGTCAACCGAGGTCATTTTCCAGCGTTTTAGTGGGTTAGTTTGTATCTCCTCAAACCGTTTGGCTTGCTCCGCCTTCGTAATCGAAAAATAGAACTTTATCAAATAAGTGTCGGAATGCACCAGCATGCGCTCAAAATCATTTACTTGAGACATAAAGACCTTGTACTCGTGTTCGGTACAAAATTTATTTACAGGCTCTACCACAGCACGGTTATACCAACTGCGGTCAAAAAAAACCATCTCGCCGGGCTTGGGCAATTGGTTGATGTACCGCTGAAAAAACCACTGCTTTTTTTCGTCTTCCGAGGGAATATTCAACGCCACTATCCTAAAATGCCTCGGGTTTAAGTACTCCGTAATTCTTCTGATGGCACCGCCTTTGCCGGCAGCGTCTCTGCCTTCAAACAAAATCACTACTTTTTTGTTGTTCTCAATCACCCAATTTTGGAGTTTAATCAGTTCCTCTTGCTGCTGCCGTAGCGCACTAAGGTAACGAACCTCCTCAAGGGCTTTCGTAAGGTTTAGTTTTTTACTTTTCAGCAGCGTATACAACCCTAGCTTAGAATTCAACAGGTCGAGTTCGTCAGCGGTAAGTGTTTTCTTTTTCATGGTTAAATGTCAATTTGGATGGCACTTCGGTGATAGCGCATAATAATATTCGGATCGGGCAAAAGAGAAATGTTGGCGTTGCCTTTGCCTTCGTAATCAAAAAGCGACAACACATAACGCATACTCTCCAACCGAGCCTGTTTTTTATCGTTGGTTTTGACAATCATCCACGGGCAAAAATTTGTGTGGGTTTTGCTGAACATCAATTCTTTATAGTGCGTGTAGGTGTCCCACAATTCTTGCCCTTTTACGTCCACAGGGCTAAATTTCCAGCGTTTTAGCGGATTGCTAAGGCGCGAATCAAACCGCTTTTTTTGTTCTTCTTTAGAAATGGAAAACCAAAATTTGATGATTTTTAAATTGTCTTCATACAACAGATGCTCAAACTCGGGCACTTGCACCATAAATTTTTCATACTGCTCTTTGCTGCAAAAGCCCATTACGGGCTCCACCACCGCACGGTTGTACCAACTGCGATCAAAAAACACAATTTCGCCCGGATTGGGCAGCCTTTTGATGTAGCGTCTAAAATACCACTGCCCCTTCTCTACTTCGGTGGGTTTGGTCAGTGCCACCGACCGAGATGTACGGGGATTTAAGTGTTCTATAAAACGTTTTATGGAACCACCTTTTCCGGCAGCATCGCGCCCTTCGAAAATAACCACCACGCGCAACTTCTTTTTGGCAACCCACTTTTGCAGATTCACCAATTCCGATTGCAGTTTCCATAACTCAGATTCGTAGTTGAGTTTCTCCAACGTTTTGCCAACAGCAATATCTTTCTCCTTGGCAAGGGCAATCAATTCTTTTCGAGTGGTAGCGTTTAGTAGGTCTTCAGACGTAAATTTCATAGTGAAAGATGTTGGGGGTATAAGATTATACTAAAATACTAAAAAGAATGGCAACAAAAAAAGGCTTCCAAATGGAAGCCTTTACTGTTTAAATGATACTACTTTTCCTAAAGTGACGCTGTGTGCTTTGCAAGTTTAGACTTTAGGTTTGCTGCCTTGTTTGCATGAATAATATTGTTCTTAGCCAACTTATCAATCATAGAAGCTATAAGAGGTAATTTCTTTTCAGCATC
>CAZSSZ010000093.1:0-5826 GCA_964609755.1 uncultured Flavobacteriaceae bacterium
TATTTTTTGGCACTACCATAAGGTCATACATGGGTTGATTGGAAACCACTAGCTTTCCTTTTCGATCAAACATATAGCCTCGTTCAGGATATACATATTGTTTTAAAACAGAGTTTCTTAGTGATAAATCGCTATACTCCTGGGACAGTATTTGTAATGAGAACAAGCGTAAAAAGATGACCACGACAAAACCCCCAACAAGAATTGGAAAAAAGCGTGTTCTCATTTTTTTGGGATTTGTGTTAGCAATAAAAGTAGCGCAACAGCGACAAAGGTAAGCAGGCTATTGACGCACCATGTGGTTAGAAACCACCCGATGCTATCCCAATCAAAAACGACAAATACCAACATAAAAAAGTGGTGTAGTAGAATAACCAACAGGGTATAGCGGAATAAACTAATGGAAGATTCATTTTTTAGTTTTAACTCTTTGGGATCGACAGTGTCTTTGTAAGTTGCCCGAATGCACATTGGGCGTAAATAGCCCACGACCAATGATGCCAAAGCGTGTATGCCCCCGGAAAGAAAAATAAAATCAATACACAGCCCAATGAAGAATCCAACAAGCAGTACTATCCAGGTTTCCCAATTGTTAGGTAGTAAAATAAGTATGATTACGTAGATAAAAGGGGCGTACGGAATGCCCAATAAAATAGGGTCAAACAAAAATGCCTGAATAAAGACCACTACCAAAAACCATAATATGCCAGTGCCAATATTATTCATCGTTGTTGGAATTTATCATTTCTTTAAGTGCTTCTGCTTGTGGAAAATCAACAACATATACATTGCTCAGACGTGTCAAATCTTCAAATAGTGAAACTGTAAGCGTGTAATAATTATCATTGAGTGGCACAACAACATCCTGAATAACGCCAATTTCAATACCTGCAGGAAAAATCGCTGACATGCCACCCGTGGTAAGGGTGTCGCCAACTTCGACATTGGCGGCTAAAGGCACATCAGATAATTTCATGGTATTTGTGGCAACGCCGTCCCAGTACAAGCTCCCAAAATGATTGCTTTTTTTGAGTTTGGCATTCACACGCAACGATTTGTTTAGGAGTGAAATTACCCCACTGGTTTTGGTGTTTGTGGCGTAAACAACGCCTACAATACCTTTGGCAGTAATCACGCCCATTTCTTTTTTTACTCCCTTTTCAGCTCCGGCATTTAGTGTGATGTAATTGTGATTTTGTTTAATGCTGTTGTGAATTACTTGTGTCGGTATAACCAAAAAGGGGAGGGAGTCGAGTAAAACGTGCTGATTTTTTTGATGTATTAGTTGCGTAAGTAGGTATTGATTTTCTGCTATGAGTTGTTGGTTTTGTATATTTCTTTTGAGGTATGATGTCAATTGATGTCGTGCATTAAAAAATGGCGCAGCAATATTGTTCGAGAAGGTTAGCAGTTTGTTTCGCTGATAGCTTTGGTTATTGGCAATCAGCAGTAAGGCAATAGCAAACAAAAGTAAAAACAGCAAAAGCGTTCCGTTGCGCAATATGCTGTTCAGTAATTTTTGCATGAGCTTACTACTTTACCAGAACTGTTTTGTAGCGTTCTAGGTTTTTAAGCACAGTTCCGGTGCCCCGTACTACAGCTCTGAGTGGATCTTCAGCGATAAATATGGGCAGTTCCGTTTTTTGTGACAAACGCTTATCCAACCCACGAAGCATAGATCCTCCTCCAGCTAAATAGACACCAGTGTTGTAAATATCTGCAGCAAGTTCGGGAGGTGTTTGCGAAAGTGTTTCCATAACCGAGTCCTCGATGCGAATGATGGACTTGTCAAGTGCCTTGTAGATTTCTCTGTAAGAAATCATGATTTCTTTGGGTTTACCCGTAAGCAAATCACGTCCTTGAACCGACATATCTTCAGGTGGGTTTTCCAATTCTTCTGAGGCAGAACCAATAGAAATTTTAATTCGCTCTGCGGTACGTTCACCAATTAGCAAATTGTGCTGCGTACGCATATAGTAAACGATGTCGTTGGTAAATACATCCCCGGCTATTTTTACCGATTTATCGCAGACAATTCCAGACAGTGCTATGACTGCAATTTCGGTAGTTCCGCCCCCAATATCCACAATCATGTTCCCTTTGGGTTGCATAATATCAACACCAATACCAATGGCAGCAGCCATGGGCTCGTGTATCAAATACACCTCTTTTCCGTTTACGCGTTCTGCAGATTCGCGCACCGCACGCATTTCCACTTCTGTAATTCCCGAAGGAATACAAATCACCATACGAAGCGAGGGGGTGAAAAAACGTTTTTTGAGCGATGGAATGTTCTTGATGAACATGCTAATCATTTGTTCTGAGGCGTTAAAATCCGCAATCACACCATCTTTTAACGGACGAATGGTTTTAATATTCTCATGGGTTTTTCCCTGCATCTGATTGGCTTCCTGACCTACAGCTATAATTTTGTTGCTAACTCTGTCTATAGCCACAATAGAGGGACTGTCTACCACAACTTTATCGTTGTGAATAATGAGTGTGTTTGCGGTACCTAAGTCAATCGCAATTTCTTCAGTCAAAAAATCAAAAAATCCCATGGGAGCAGTTATTGGTATGTAATATTACGAATTAATGTTTAAAATGCCGCACCCCTGTCATTACCATCGCCATATTATTTTCATTGCAATAGTCAATACTGAGTTGGTCTTTGATGGATCCTCCAGGTTGAATAACCGCAGAAATTCCGGCTTTATGGGCAATTTCAACACAATCAGGGAACGGGAAAAAAGCATCGCTTGCCATGACAGCTCCGTTTAAATCAAATTTAAAATGTGCTGCTTTTTCAATCGCCTGCTTTAAGGCATCAACACGTGAGGTTTGCCCTGTCCCTGACGAAATCAGCTGTCCGTTTTTTGCCAAAACAATGGTGTTTGATTTGGTGTTTTTACAAATTTTTGAAGCAAACAATAAATCGTTTTCCTCTTGTGGTGTAACTTTTCTGTCGGTTGCTGCTTTCAGGATTTCTTCGCTATCCGTTACGGCATCACGGTCTTGTACCAAGTGCCCATTTAGACATGAGCGCACCAAAGTTTTTGGTTTTGGATACTGCTTCAGTTGCAACAAAATTCGATTCTTTTTCTGCTTTAGCAGTTCTAGGGCATCCGCATCAACATTTGGTGCGATTACCACTTCGCAAAATAACGTGTGAATTTGTTCGGCAGTTGCCAAATCAATAGTGGTGTTGGCAATAAGTACACCCCCAAATGCAGAAACGGGGTCGCCCGCTAAGGCATCCGTATAGGCTTCTGCAAGCGTATTCCGTGTTGCCAATCCGCAGGCGTTGTTATGTTTTAGAATGGCAAAAGTTGGTGCTTCCTGTTCAAATTCTGCCATGAGTTGCACAGCCGCATCAACGTCCAAAAGGTTGTTGTATGAAAGTTCCTTGCCATGGTGTTTGGTAAACACTTCGTCAAAATTGCCATAGAAGTGTCCTTTTTGATGTGGATTTTCTCCATAACGAAGAGTTGTGCCACTGCTATAGCTGATTTTCAGTGCGTCTTTGTCAGCATTGAAAAACGAAAAAATCTGGGTGTCGTAATGTGAAGAAACATGAAAAGCGTTTGTGGCAAATTTCTTTCGGTCTGCCAACGAAGTACTTCCCTTTTTTTCATTGAGAAGTGACAGCAAATCGGCATAGTCATTTACTGAAGAAACGCACAATACATCACGGTAGTTTTTGGCTGCGGCACGAATAAGTGAAATCCCACCAATATCAATTTTTTCGATAATATCCGCTTCGCTAGCTCCAGATTTTACGGTGTCTTCAAAAGGGTATAAATCCACCAAAACAATGTCCAGATGCGGAATTTCATAGGTTTCCAATTCTTTTTGGTCGTTTTCGTTTTCACGACGATTCAAAATCCCACCAAATACTTTGGGGTGTAATGTTTTTACCCGTCCGCCCAAAATAGAGGGGTAAGAAGTCAAATCTTCAACATGCTCAACAGGGACATTCAATTCTTCGATAAACGCAGCCGTACCCCCAGTAGAATAGAGCGTAATGCCCAGTTCGTGCATTTTTTTGACAATGGGGGCTAGCCCTTCTTTACTAAATACGGAAATCAGGGCTGATTTTGCTTGAATAGCGTCTTGCATGTAAAAAAAATTAGAAAGCACAAAAGTAGGGATTTTATCCCACTAAAATGGCGCATTGGTACGCAATAAAAAGACAGCAACTAGTGCATTAACGGCTTCCAAAAATCGTTCGTCTTTTGACCCAAATGCCTTTGGTGTGTTGGAGTCAATATCGATTTGCCCTACGTTTTCGCTTTCCATAAAAAGGGGAACAACAATTTCGGATTTTACATCTATACTGCAAGCAATATAGTTGTCTTGAGCAGACACATCGTCCACAACAAAATTTTGGTTGCTCAATGCCACTTGTCCGCAAATGCCTTTGCCAAATGGAATTACGGTGTGGTCGGTGGATTTTCCTGCAAATGCTTTAAGGTGCAGTTCCTTTTTTTCGGGATGATGAAAATAAAATCCGACCCAATCGTAGCGGGGTAGCTTTTGCTGTATTTCAGCGCAAATAAAATCTAGTCCTTCCTGAACAGTTGGATTTTTTTCAAGGTGCGCTTCGATTGTTTTAAGTAGTGATGAATACATAAAAAAACTGCCCCATAACGGGGCAGCAATTTAAGTGTTTTTTACATCATGCCGGGCATGCCTCCGCCCATTGGCATCGCAGGTGGATTATCTTCCTTGATATCCACTAGTGCACACTCAGTAGTGAGAATCATCCCTGCAACAGACGCAGCGTTTTCAAGCGCAATACGTGTTACTTTCTTTGGATCAATGATTCCTTTTTCTTGCATGTTGCCATAGGTGTCCGTTTTGGCATCGTATCCAAAGTTTTCGGCTCCTTCAATAACTTTTGCTACCACAACTGATCCTTCACCGCCAGCATTAGCAACGATAGTGCGAAGTGGCGCTTCAACAGCACGAGATACAATTTGAATACCGGTTTGCTCGTCTGCATTGTCGGTTTTGAGTTTTGCCAAACTTGGCAATGTCTGTAGTAGCGCAACACCACCACCCGAAACAATACCTTCTTCAACGGCAGCACGGGTTGCGTGTAAGGCGTCGTCAACACGGTCTTTCTTTTCTTTCATCTCTACTTCTGAAGCAGCACCTACATACAATACGGCAACACCACCCGAAAGCTTTGCCAAGCGCTCTTGTAGCTTTTCTTTATCGTAGTCTGAAGTAGACGCTTCAATTTGAGATTTGATTTGATTTACTCTCGCCTTGATATCCTCAGGATTTCCAGCACCATTTACAACAGTAGTGTTGTCTTTATCAATGGTTACTTTTTCGGCAGTACCCAACATATCAATAGTCGCATTTTCGAGCGTAAATCCACGATCTTCTGAAATTACAGTTCCCCCAGTAAGGACAGCAATATCCTCAAGCATGGCTTTTCTGCGATCGCCAAAACCAGGTGCTTTTACCGCAGCAATTTTAAGCGACCCCCGAAGTTTGTTTACCACTAAGGTGGCAAGGGCTTCGCCGTCTACGTCTTCTGCAATTACCACAAGTGGCTTTCCACTTTGCGCCACAGGCTCAAGTACCGGTAGCAAATCTTTCATGGTAGAAATTTTCTTGTCGTACAGCAAGATGTATGGCACCTCCATATCCGCTTCCATTTTGTCTGAATTGGTCACAAAATAAGGTGAAATATACCCGCGGTCAAATTGCATCCCTTCTACAATGTCAACTGTAGTGTCGGTTCCTTTGGCTTCTTCAACAGTGATTACCCCTTCTTTTCCTACTTTTTCAAAGGCTTCAGTAATAAGCGCT
>CAZSSZ010000094.1:0-5808 GCA_964609755.1 uncultured Flavobacteriaceae bacterium
GCCACCTCGAGAAAAACTCGGGATATATGTACGTGGAAAACCCGTGGAAAAGATATTACACCCCACACCGATTACCGTAGCAGTATTCAGTGCCGTTTGAATTGCTGTTTTGGAATGGTCGCCAATGATGGGGCCACAAAACTGCAAACCGGTATTAATAAATTTTTGTTGGGTGTAATTCCATGCACGAACTTCACTGTAGTCATTTTTCAGGTTAGAAGCATCGGTGGCTGCACCTAAATTGCACCATTCACCTACCACGGCATTACCTAAAAATCCGTCGTGCCCTTTGTTGCTGTTACCAAAAAAAATAACATTGTTAAGCTCGCCTCCAACTTTACTACTTTTTCCTAGACTTGTCCCCCCATAGATTTTAGTCCCCATTTTCACAACAGTTTCCTTACCTATAAATAAAGGACCGCGAAGCAATGAGCCTTCCATAAGGATTGCGTTGTCATCAATAATTATAGGGCCATCGGTTGTATTAAAAATCACCGCCTTAGCAGTCACATTTTCTCCTACCAAAACGGGGTGTTGTCCAAAGTGTTGGTTGGATGCATTTAGGCTATTTGTATGTGTTTTTTCGTAAAAGGAAACATCCTCGCAAATAGCTTGTGCATTTAACGTAAACAAATCCCATGGGTAACGAACAATGTTGAGTGGGCTTGAGAATAAAATTTCTTCAAATGATTCAAGTTCAATAGCCGCACATGAAGGCGCCCCTTTAAATGCAATGAGCGTATCCTTATAAACCAATTTTTGACCCTCGTCTAACGACTGGATAGCATGTATTAACTCGGGATTAGGCAAACAACCCGCCAATACCGCAACATCAAAATCAGGTGTTTTGGATTGCAAATAGGGTTCAGTTTCTACTACTACGGTGGCTTCTGACATACGTTCCCAACGCTGTGCCAATGTCATGCCACCTAGGAGTATATCGGCAACGGGTCGCGTAAAAACTAGTGGCAATAAATCGGAGCGGTTTGGACCGTCAAATAAACACAGATACATTATTCAAATATAGGTGTAAATAAAAAAACCTCCACAATGGAGGTTTTAATATGTGCTTAAATTCAAAATTACTTCTTGAATTTGGCGTATTTGTTTTTAAACTTATCGATACGACCAGCGGTATCAACCAATTTAGATTTACCAGTGTAGAACGGATGTGACGTACGTGAAATTTCCAATTTTATCAATGGATATTCTACACCATCTACTTCGATTGTTTCTTTTGCGTTGGCAGTAGATTTGGTAATAAACACATCTTCGTTTGACATGTCTTTGAATGCTACCAAGCGATAATTATCGGGATGAAGACCTTGTTTCATAATGCTTTTACCTTTTAAAGGGCTGCAAATTTAATTATTTTATCTAAATTTACCATATACTTTACCCATAAAAACATTACACATGGAAACCACACCTAAAATTGGGGCATATAACTACCGTTATGGCGCAATTGCTGCCGGAATTGGCATCGTGTTTAGTTTGATGCTATACTTCATGGACATGACCTATAATCAGTCGCCAATTATTCAAACTGTACAAACGCTTATTCCCGCCGCATTAGCCGTAGTGGCTATTCTTACATTTAAAAAAGACAATAAAGGGTTATTATCGTTAAAACAATCCATAAAGGTTGGGATAGGTGTGTTTTTAATCACAGGAATTTTAAGCCTCGTTTATTTTGCGATTTTTATTAATACTGTAGAACCCGATTTTATCGCCAAAACAGCAGAACTACAAGCGGATGCTATGCGCGAAGCACAGCCAGACTTAGATGAAAGCTTTATCGAAATGCAACAAGAAAACACGGAGAAGTTTTTCTACATCAGTTTTCCTTTCATTCTTATTATGAATGTTATTTTTGGGCTAATTGTAGGCCTTATAACTGGACTTTTTGCAAAAAAGAGCTAATTGGCAAAACGACCTAACATATCGGTTGTGATTCCCTTCTTGGATGAGGCAGAATCGCTTTCTGAACTCTACGCCTGGATCGTTCGGGTTTTAGAGAAAGCATCGCTTTCTTTTGAACTCATCTTGGTTGATGATGGCAGTTCAGATAACGGATGGGTGTGGGTTGAAGAAACTGCTGCAAAAGACGAGCGTGTTTTAGGAATTCGTTTTTTACGGAATTACGGCAAATCACAAGCCTTGCACGCTGGTTTTTTAAAATGTCGTGGCGAGGTGGTCTTCACCATGGATGCCGATTTGCAAGACTCACCTGAAGAACTTCCCGACATGTATCGCCTGATATCTGAGGGAAACTACGACATGATTTCGGGCTGGAAAAAGAAACGCTACGACTCTGTTTTGTTTAAAAATATTCCCTCGAAAATATTTAATTCGGCTGCCCGAAGAGTGTCGGGCATCAAACTCCATGACTTTAATTGTGGACTAAAAGCCTATCGGCAAGATGTGGTTAAAACCATTGAAGTCTATGGCGAAATGCACCGTTACATTCCGGTATTGGCAAAACAAGCAGGGTTTAGACGTATTGGAGAAAAAGTCGTAAAACACCAAGCACGTAAATTTGGCCAATCCAAGTTTGGTCCAGACCGATTTATAAAAGGCTTTCTAGATCTCATAACGCTATGGTTTCTGCACCGTTTTGGACGACGACCGATGTACTTTTTTGGGCTTATTGGCAGCATAATGTTGTTACTCGGGTTTAGCTTCTCGCTCTATTTGGGCATTGACAAACTATTTGTGCATCCCGATGGAAGATTGATTGCTGAGCGCCCGCAATTTTATGTAGCCCTAACCACCATGATTTTAGGGAGCCAATTCTTTTTGGCAGGATTTATAGGAGAAATCGTTGTACGAAATCGAGACCATAAATTGCGATATAAAATTAAAGAAGTGATTGGGCAATACTCAAAAGGGAATATGTAAATTTGCATCGCAATTCGAATTCATGAGCACCTCATTCTTAGCGAAAGCAGAAGCTTGGAAAAAAGCACCTTTTGACATTGAAACCCAGCAAGCCGTTGCTGAATTAACACAAAATCCTGAAGCCTTAGAAGATGCTTTTTATAAAGATTTGGAGTTTGGTACCGGAGGCATGCGCGGGGTTATGGGAGTTGGCACCAACAGGGTAAACAAATATACTTTTGGACGTACTACACAAGGACTGAGCCATTTCCTTAAACTACAATTTCCAAACGAAACGCCTCGTGTAGTAATAGGCTATGATTGCCGACACAACAGCAAAGCACTCGCGCAAACTGTTGCCGATATTTTTTCCGCAAACAACATTAACGTTTTTTTGTTTTCAGATTTGCGTGCTACTCCTGAAGTTTCCTTTGCCGTTAGACACTTAGGGTGCCACTGTGGTGTAGTGCTCACCGCTTCGCACAATCCCCCAGAATACAACGGCTACAAAGTGTATTGGCAAGACGGCGGACAAATTGTACCCCCGCAAGATGCAGGAATAATTGCTACTATTGACGCTACTCAATACCAAGATATCAAGTTTGAGGCACAACCCAATCGCATTCAACGCATTGACAAAGACATTGACAAGGCTTTTCAAGAAGCGTCGGTGCAAGCAGGTAAAATTGGCACGGGAAATCGTGAAGACGTTAAGGTGGTTTTTACTTCGCTACACGGCACATCCATTACTGCCATTCCGCAGGTTTTGGTTACCGCTGGATACACACAAGTAACCATTATCGATGAACAGGCAACCCCTGACGGAGATTTTCCAACGGTGAAATCACCAAACCCGGAAGAACCTGAAGCGCTGCAAATGGCTATGGAAAAAGCAAACGAAATCGGTGCTGACATTGTTATTGGCACAGACCCTGATGCTGACCGATTGGGCATTGCCGTACGCAACGAAAACAACGATTTGGAATTGCTCAACGGAAATCAAACCATGGTAGCCATGACCGATTTTATCCTTAGCAAAGGGGAATTTTCTAAAGCAGACAATGCTTTTGTGGGCTCCACGGTCGTTTCAACCCCTATGATGACCGCTTTGGCAAATCACTATGGAATTGAGTGTAAGCTCGGACTTACCGGCTTTAAGTGGATTGCACAAATGATAGAGCATTTTCCCAACCAAAAATGCCTCGGTGGCGGTGAAGAAAGTTTTGGTTTTATGGTAGGTGATTTTGTGCGTGACAAAGATGCGGTTACCGCTGCGCTTTTGGCGTGCGAATTGGTTGCCGAGGCAAAAACTAAAAACAGCTCGTTTTTTGAAACCTTACTGAAAGCTTATGAAGACTTAGGGCTTTATCAGGAACGATTGGTTTCTTTAGTGAAGAAGGGGAAATCGGGGGCAGAAGAAATTCAGCAGCTAATGGACCGCTTTAGAACCAATCCACCAAAACGTTTAGACGGTGCTTTAGTTACACACTTGGAAGACTATGCTGTTACAACAAGACTGCACATCGCAACGCAAGAAAAAGAAGTTATACCTTTGCCAAAAGCCAACGTACTGATTTTTATTGCTGAAGACGGAACCCGAGTGGCAGCACGACCCAGTGGAACAGAACCCAAAATAAAGTTCTATGTGAGTGTGAATTCGCCACTTGATGCAACAGTAAATTATCGCGCCACTAAAGAAATTTTGGAGCAAAAAATCGATCGTATTTTGGCTGAATTGGGAGTATAAGATGAGTCCTATTCGGTACATATTGCGCTTTGCGCTTCCATACAAAGGGTACATTGCATTAAATGTCGTGTTTAACCTGTTGTATGCCATTTTTAATGCGCTATCTTTTATTGCGTTAATGCCCATGCTTGAGGTGCTTTTTCGTGGTGCAAAAATACCAGATAAGCGTCCCGAGTATCAAGGCGTTGGAGAATTGCTCAATTATGCACTTGACTCGTTTCGGTTTACCGTTGGCCAATATGCACAAGAAGATGCACTCAAAGCACTTATGATTGTCATTGGCTTGATTTTGACATCCTTTTTTCTCAAAAATGTATTTAACTATTGTGGGATCTTTTTTATCACCTATATGCGGAATGGTGTAGTAAAAGACATACAAAATGCCCTATATGCGAAGCTGATTTCCTTTTCTGCAAGTTTTCATGCAGATAACAAAAAAGGAGATTCATTGGCGCGTATTACTGCCGATGTAAACGAAGTGCAAAATTCCTTTTTGGCGGTACTCGAAATGTTGGTTCGCGAGCCCTTAACCATCCTTTTTGCACTTGGGAGTATGTTTTTCATCAGTGCAAAACTGACCCTTTTTGTACTCATTTTTATTCCCGTTGCTGCGTGGTTAATTTCCATTGTTGGAAAATCTTTAAAATCCCGCTCTGAAAGACTTCAACGTGAACTAGGAGAACTACTTTCTTTTGTGGAAGAATCCTTAACCGGTATTCCAATCATTCAAATTTTTACCGCCGAAACCGCTTTTGCCAAAAAGTTTTCGCGTATCACCAAACGTATTTTTACATTCTCAAACAACCTCATTCATCGTCAAAGTTTAGCAAGCCCTATGAGCGAATTTCTCGGGATTGCGGTGTTTGGTGTCATATTGTATTTTGGAGGTAGGCTGGTTTTGGTCGAAGAAACCCTAACAGGCGAAGCATTTCTTGCCTACTTAGGGCTTGCCTATGGCGTGCTTACCCCTGCGAAATCCATGAGCAGGGCCATTTATAGTGTTCGAAAAGGGAATGCAGCTGCGCTGCGCATTATGGAATATTTATTTCATGAATCCGATATTCAATCTCCAAAAAAACCAACCCCCGTCCCAGAATTCACAAAAGAAATTGCATTCAACGGTATCCATTTTAGGTATGACGAAGAAAAGGTTATTGATGGGTTAAACTTAACTATTCCAA
>CAZSSZ010000095.1:0-5780 GCA_964609755.1 uncultured Flavobacteriaceae bacterium
ACAGAGATTCGAACGGATATACTTTTGGTTTTGCTGCTGCCATGGTTTTGGTAGTCGCCTCGGTGTTGGCTTATACCGCTAGCTCCCTAAAAGACCTACAAGCGGAAAATGTCCGCAAAGAGAAAATGCAAAACATTCTTTCAACGATTGGGATTGAAACAGACCGTGAAGGTGCCGAGAAACTTTTCAATACCTACATCGTAGAGCAATTGGCGTTGCGCAACGACGGTACTGTAGACGAAGCTGTCGATGCCTTTTCGGATATCAAACTCGCTTTTGAATTAAAGAAAGATGCCAACGACCAACGTTTTCCACTCTATGTGGCAAATGTTGATGCAGCGACTTATTATATTATTCCGCTTCGTGGTGCTGGACTATGGGATGCTATTTGGGGCTACATTGCGCTAAACGAAGACCGCAATACCATTAAAGGTGCCGTTTTTGACCACAAGGGAGAAACCGCCGGATTGGGTGCAGAAATTACCCAACAATGGTTTATGGATCGTTTTGTGGATGAGAAGATTTTTAACACCTCTGGAGATTTGGTAGGAATCAATGTTTCCAAAACCAATAACGACCCTAACGATACGGATAAAGACGACCACGAGGTTGATGCCATTTCGGGTGCAACCATTACCGGCGATGGTGTTTCGGCAATGATTGTTGAGCGTCTTCAGCATTATTTGCCTTACCTAAAAGCGAACGACCTAGCATACAACAACTAATTATGTCACAACCAAAATCAAACAAAAAACCCGCCATTTTCTTTGTAGCCAAAGCGCGCGAGCCGCTTTTTTCAAAGAAAAACCGCGCCTTACTCAAAGACCCGCTAGACGACAATAACCCTATTACCGTTCAGGTATTGGGAATTTGCTCGGCTTTGGCAATTACCGTGCAGCTTAAGCCTGCCATAGTAATGAGCCTCTCGGTAGTGGCAGTAATGGCGGCAAGTAATGTTATCGTTTCTATGCTTCGAAATGCCATTCCAAACCGTATTCGAATTATCGTGCAACTTGTTGTGGTTGCCTCCATGGTGATCCTCGTTGACCAGGTGTTGCGGGCTTTTGCCTATGATGTGAGTAAGCAACTCTCCATTTTTATTGGACTGATTATCACCAACTGTATCGTGATGGGACGTCTCGAGGCATTTGCTCTTGGAAACGGGGTGTGGAAATCATTCCTTGACGGGGTGGGTAACGCTGCCGGCTATGGATTTATGCTCATTTTGGTAGCTTTTTTCCGTGAACTTTTGGGATCGGGGAAACTCTACGGCTATCAAGTAATCCCTGATGCACTGTACGAAATGGGTTATGAAAACAACGGATTGATGTTGCTTTCGCCCATGGCACTTATTACCCTAGGTATTATCATTTGGGTGCAACGCGCACGTAACCGTAAACTCATCGAAAAAAATTAAGCCATGGATTACGTTAATCTTTTTGTAAAAAGCATCTTTATTGAGAACATGATTTTCGCCTATTTCTTAGGGATGTGTTCCTATTTGGCGGTATCCAAAACCGTAAAAACAGCGGTAGGTTTGGGCCTTGCGGTAATCTTTGTTTTGTCTATCACGGTTCCTATTAACTATTTACTCGATAACTATTTGCTAAAGCCGGGTGCAATGTCTTGGCTTGGCGCAGAATATGCCGAAATTGACCTTAGCTTTTTGAGCTTTATTATGTTTATTGCTGTGATTGCTTCTATGGTGCAATTGGTAGAAATGATTGTTGAAAAATTCGCCCCTGCGCTTTACGGTGCTTTGGGTATTTTCTTGCCACTGATTGCGGTAAACTGCGCCATTTTGGGCGGATCATTATTTATGCAGCAAAAGAGTTTTGCTTCTATCGGGGAGTCTGCCGTATACGGATTTGGCTCTGGAATTGGATGGCTCCTAGCTATTTTAGCGATTGCTGCTATCAGAGAAAAAATTGCGTATTCAAATGTCCCTGCGCCATTACGTGGACTGGGCATTACGTTTATCATTACAGGGCTTATGGCCATTGGGTTTATGAGTTTTATGGGAATTAAATTATAATCACAACCATGGATAGTACCGTTATTATTGCAAGTATTGTTGTTTTCTTAGCCATCACTTTTTTGTTGGTGGGAATGTTGTTGGGCGTTAAGGCACGCTTGATGCCTTCGGGTCCCGTAAAACTTTTTATCAACGGTGAAAAGGACGTTGAGGTTTCTTCGGGGAGTACGCTGCTTTCTACCCTTGGTGATAACAAAATCTTTTTGCCTTCTGCTTGTGGTGGTGGAGGTACTTGCATTCAGTGTAAGTGTATTGTAAAAGAAGGTGGAGGCGAAATTCTTCCCACCGAAGCACCGCACTTTTCACGCAAAGAAATTGCTGAGGGCTGGCGTTTGGGCTGCCAAGTAAAGGTAAAGCAAGACATGGTTATTGAGGTGCCTGAAGAAGTGTTCGGTATCAAAAAATATGAAGCTAAGGTTGTACGTAACTGGAATGTGGCATCTTTTATTAAAGAATTTGTGGTAGAAATACCAGACGAGATGCACTACGAAGCTGGGGGATATATTCAAATTGAAGTACCTGCTTGTGAGGTAGACTATAAAGACATTGATATTTCTGCACACCCAGAAGAGCACCCCGAAGACGTAAATAAATTTAAATTGGAGTGGGACAAGTTTAAGTTATGGGACTTAAAAATGAAAAACCCCGAGTTGGTAGAACGCGCCTATTCTATGGCTTCTTACCCTGCCGAGGGCAAAGAAATTATGCTTAATGTACGTATTGCTACTCCTCCGTTTGACCGTGCCAAAAACGGTTGGGCAGATGTAAATCCAGGTGTAGCGTCGTCGTATATTTTCTCTTTAAAATCCGGTGATCCTGTTACCATTTCTGGGCCTTATGGGGAATTCTTTATCAATCACTCTGAAGCAGAGATGATGTACGTGGGCGGTGGTGCCGGAATGGCACCGATGCGTTCGCATTTGTACCACCTGTTCCGTACGCTAAAAACAGGTCGAAAAGTAACGTTTTGGTATGGAGGACGTTCTAAGCGTGAATTGTTCTATACCGAGCACTTCCGTGCGTTGGAGCGTGATTTCCCGAATTTCAAATTCTACATTGCGCTTTCTGAACCCCTTGAAGAGGATAACTGGAAAGTTAAAGACAGTTTGGACGGTGAAGGCGATGGCTTTGTAGGTTTTGTACACCAAGTGGTTATTGACAACTACCTAAGTTCACACGAAGCACCTGAAGATATTGAAGTGTATTTCTGTGGACCACCGCTAATGAACCAAGCCGTTGAAAAAATGGCAGAGGACTTTGGTGTTCCAGACGAAAATGTTCGCTTCGACGACTTTGGAGGATAAAACAAAAAGAGGCTTCGGCCTCTTTTTTTGACTCATATACCTCAAAACATATTTTTTTTGGATTATCGTAATGACCAAAAAGCATAACTTTTAGTCATTATAATGACTTACTTTTATTGTTTTCCTTAAGAAATATATAGTTTTACGTCATGCAAAAGCTTTCTGAAAAAGAACTCCATCAACTCGCTATGAACACCGTGGGCAAAAACTTAGAGGAAGATGGATTTGACTTTTTGGCGGTAAACAGCGAATTTAAAAAAGACCCACAGTTTGTGTGCACCAAAGACAAGGTATTGCATTTTGTGGTGGTGCGCCATGTGTGTTATCCCGATAATCCCAAAAAATATGATGTGAAACTGATGCAAGAGGTTAAAGAACACGCCATAAAATTTAAAGCGAAAACCTATTTTGCGGGTGTGGGTTTCGCCCATGCCGAAGACTATGAAAAACCGCTTTGTAAAGACGAACCCTATGCCGTTAATTATGCTGGATTACAAGAAATTTAGTTGGGTTGTATTTGTCCTATTTTTTATGGGCTGTCAAACCACGCCAAAGGTGCAACGCACCCAAGGCGAAGCCTTAGGCACAACCTACTCCATTTTGTATGCCGATACGGATCAAAACGAGGCTGTTCTTGATTCAATTGATGCCGTGTTTTTACGCATGAATCAGTCCATGTCTACCTATTGGCCCAGCTCCATTATTTCAAAAATAAACAGGGGAGAGAAAGTGCCAACCGACACGGATTTCCGTAAGGTTTTTCGTGCTGCGCAACAGGTTTGGAAACAAACCGATGGCTATTTTGACCCTACGGTGGGTGCGCTTGTAAACGCCTATGGCTTTGGACCCGCAAAACCCCTTGCAACAATTGACGATAGTGCGATTGATAGTTTACTTGCCTTAACTGGATTTTCAAAGGTTTTATTGTTGGATGATGGGACACTACAAAAGGAACACAAAAACAGTTCCCTTGACTTTAACGCCATTGCCAAAGGCTATGCGGTGGATGCTCTTGCTGAAATGTTAAAATCCCTAGGCTATTCCCATTTTTTGGTGGAAGTGGGGGGCGAGCTTTATGCCTTGGGGATACATCCCGAAAAGCAGCAGCCTTGGCGTGTAGCCATTGACCACCCCAAACAAGAAGTGGCACGCAATTATATTGCCACGCTGCCTTTGCAAAATCAAGGATTAGCTTCCTCGGGCAACTACCGCAAATTCCGCACCGATGCGCAGGGGAATAAGTATGTGCATACCATAAATCCCAAAACGGGAAAAACGGTAAAATCGGATGTGCTTAGCAGTTCGGTGTTGGCACCAACAACCATGCTTGCCGATGCCTATGCCACAGCGCTTATGGCAATGCCTTTCGAAAAGGGAAAAACGTTAGTAGATTCTTTACCTCAAGTGGAGGCCCTATGGGTGTTGGCAGAAAAAGATTCGGTGCGTGTGGTAGCTACAAAAGGGTTTCCTTTTACCCTTTAATAGGGCGTTTGCATAACGGAATATATTCGTTTTCAACCACTGCAAAGCGTTTACGTTCATCTGCGGTTAGCGATTTTCCATACTGCAATTCAACTACTTCAAAGCCTGTTTTACGTAGCTTTTCAAAGTAGTCCATGCCGTAAACTCTCACATGGTCGTATTGCCCAAAAATTTTGGTGCGTTCCGCTTTGTCTGTGACGCTGTTGTCTTCAAAAGTAACTTTTCGTTTAGGGTCTAAGGGTACTTGCAAGAGTGCCGTTCCGCCGGGTTTGAGTACCCTAAAAAGCTCCTCCATGGCCTTGGTGTCGTTGGGGATATGTTCCAATACGTGATTGCATAAAACCCAATCAAATGAGGCATCGGCAAAAGGCAAATCGCATATATCTGCTTTGATATCGGCTAGTGGCGATTCCAAATCGCAAGTGGTATAGTCCAAATGGGACATCTTTTTCAGTCGAGAGAGAAAGGCTTTTTCGGGTGCCATGTGCAATACCTTGGCAGGGGTTTGAAAAAAGTCAGTTTCGCGTTGCAAATACAACCATATCAGTCGATGCCGTTCTAATGACAGCGTGCCGGGACTCAATACATTTGGTCGAATCTTGACATAGCCATACGGTAAAAATGTACGGTACGATTTTCCGTTTATGGGGTCTGTCAACCGATTCCCACGGTACCAAATATCCAAAAAGGGAAGCAACACATTTGCCAGCCGCTGTAGGGCAGTTCTGGGGAAAAGTCCTAGGATGCACTTAGCAAAAGCTCTCATGCGCTAATGGGAACCGTTCTGAAGGCTTCTTCTTCGTCCGATGTAATGCCTAAAGCATCATATACATATTGGAAAGTTGAAAGCAGTTCGGGTTTGCCGTCAACAATGGCAACATTATGCTCAAAATGTGCACTGGGTGCTCCGTCTGCGGTGAGTATAGTCCAGCCGTCTTTTAGCTGTTTGATGCGGTGTG
>CAZSSZ010000096.1:0-5682 GCA_964609755.1 uncultured Flavobacteriaceae bacterium
GTGTAAAAAATCAGTCGCGCGCGTTTTTCCAACAGCTCGTATTCAATTTTTTCAACCGTATCGGTAGGCGCATGGTAATCTGCGTGAGTACCATTAAAATAAAAAATTACAGGAACGTCGTTTTTTGCAAAATTGTAATGATCAGAGCGGTAGTAGTAGCGGTTTTGGCGGTATCTACCACGTTCAAAAACTTCTGTAGTAGGGTCGTTGTAGCGGTAGTCTAATTCCAAATTCACATACTTTTTGTTCATGGCTTCAGACACATCGTGCAAGTCTTGTGATAAAATATCCGAGCCAATAAGGTACATATAATTCGGATTGTCTTCGTGCAGATTGTCAATGCGCCCAATCATATCAATGTTGAGGTTTGCTACCGTATTTTCAAGCGGATATACGGGGTTGTCGGTGTAATATTTTGAACCCAAAAGGCCTTTTTCTTCACCCGTAACATGCAAAAACAAAATGGATCGTTTTGGTCGGTATCCTTGTTTAACGGCTAGTTGAAAGGCTTCGGCAATTTCCAAAATGGCAACACTTCCTGAGCCGTCATCGTCTGCTCCATTGTTGATTTGACCATCGTCTTCGACACCAATATGGTCTAAGTGTGCGGTAATTACCAATACTTCATTAGGTTTTTCACTTCCCTCAATGTATGCCAACACGTTATTACAATTGATACTACGACTTTCTCTGTATGCTTGCAGGGTCATGGGCATAAAGTAATCTCCGTTTGGCATACCGCCTTTAATTCCTAGAGCTTCGTATTCCCCTTTCAGGTAATTTATAGCAAGGGTTTCGCCTTCAGTTCCGGTTTCTCTTCCCATAAATGCATCGGAAGCGTAGGTATATAAATGTTCTTTTAGTTCCGATGCTGTAATGGTATTGGCAAAAGTGGCAGGAGTAACTTCTGCGCTTTTTTGTGTAGAGGCGCATGATATTAATATTGCGCCTATTAGTAAGATAGCGTGTTTCATAACAAAAGGTTTGTTATGCAATATACTAGAAAATATAGAAAAGTTTACAGTTGTTCAGCGATGAAGTCCCAAAGCTGAATACGGTGCTTCAAAGCTTCTTTGGCATATTCTGTTACTTCGTCCCAATTTTTCACATTGTTTTCACAGAGTTCATCCATCATTTGTAACGCCATAGGTCCGTGCTCGTCACCGTCCAGTTCAATGTGGCGTTCCAAGTAGTAAAGTAGCGTATCCACACTTCCTTTATGCTGGTTTGCCAATCCGCGTACTATAGCAATAAACAAATCTGGAATAAGGTCTTCTCTACCATAAGTAAACACACCACCAACAATATGTGCAGGTGCTGCTGTGGCAGTTGTGAGCGAAAAGCGTACAAATGCTTTTATTTCTTCAGGAAGATTTGCGTTGTCAATAGCCTCTTGCCAGGGTGTTCCCTTTTGAATAGCAGATACTACGCTAATGATTGGCGTAGTGTCAGCTCCAATCTCTTCCATGGCTTTAAGGTATAGCTCATAGTGGCTTACGGGGTTTCCATGTGCGTCAACATCACTCTCTTCACCCCATACAATTTCGTTTATCAAACGGCGTGTGGAGGAGCTACCCACAGGCACCCACGGAAGGGTAGTGCACGTAAGTTTTTGTTGTAAGGCTTTTACTAGCGACATAAAGTCCCAAACTGCAAAGGCGTGATAGGTCATAAAGGTTTGTATGGCCTCAATGGTATTGAGTTTTGAATAGAGCGAGTGTGTAAGCAAAGCTTCCCTATACGGAGCCAAAGTTTTGGTCAGATAATCTGTAGTAATCATAAGCAATTTTTCAGGTACAAATTTACCTAAAAACCAGCCAATTCCCCTAAAAAGGATTTAGTATTTTTGAACCATGCCACGTGTATTTCTTACCGAATGTCCACGCGATGCCATGCAAGGCATTAAACCCTTTATTCCTACGCAGGTAAAGGTCAAATATTTACAATCGCTACTTCGTGTTGGTTTCGATGTGTTGGATTTTGGAAGCTTTGTATCGCACAAAGCCGTACCACAAATGCGCGACACACATGAGGTTCTTCAGCAATTGGATTTGAGTGACACAAAAACAAAGCTTTTGGCTATTGTTGCCAATAGTCGAGGTGCGGCAGAAGCACTTTCCTATCCGCAGATTGATTTTTTAGGCTATCCGTTTTCAATTTCTGAGAACTTTCAAATGCGGAACACCAACAAAACTATAGATGATTCTACAGCCGTTTTAAAAGATATTGCCACAGCTGTGTCCCTTAAAGATAAGGAATTGGTTGTGTATTTGTCTATGGGTTTTGGAAACCCGTATGGCGACCCATGGAGTCCAGAGCTTGTAGCGGATTGGGTAGAAAAATTAACCCAAATGGGTATTCGCCGGATTTCGCTTTCCGATACTGTTGGCATTGCACAATCCGAAACCATCAAAACGCTTTTTGAGCATCTTTTAGAAAAACATCCACAAGTTTTTTTTGGTGCCCATTTACACGCAAAACCCCTTGAAGCAGTTTCAAAGATTCAAGCAGCTTTTGATGGTGGTTGTCGTGCTTTTGATAGTGCAATTCGAGGGTTGGGTGGCTGCCCTATGGCAAAAGATGAACTTACTGGAAATGTACCTACTGAAAAACTCATCTCTTTTTTGACCAGTAAAAAAGCTGATTTTAAACTAAATACCCTTCATTTTGAATCAGCTTATAATGCTTCCTTGCAGTGGTATTAATGTTTTGGTTAAAAAATGCTACTGAACAATATGTAAACATTTTTCTTTATTCGCTTTTTGATTTGTTAGCTTAAATGGTTCAATATTTTGAATAGCTTAAAGAGATGATGAATTTTCGCTATATTTGCATGCAACAATTTCTAATCCGTTGCCATGCAGCCTCTTCCTTCCAAAATCAGTAGTTTAGGTCTTACATACGATGATGTTTTGCTCGTTCCTGCCTATTCTGAGGTCCTTCCCCGAGAAGTGATAATATCCTCTAAATTTTCAAGAAATATCACCCTTAATGTGCCTATTGTTTCCGCGGCAATGGACACCGTAACGGAGAGTCAGATGGCAATTGCTATGGCTCGAGTAGGCGGAATTGGGGTATTGCATAAAAACATGAGCATTGAAGCTCAGGCAGATAAAGTAAGAAAAGTAAAACGTTCAGAGTCTGGAATGATTATTGATCCTGTTACACTCCCCATTACGGCACTAGTTGCTGATGCCAAAAAAATCATGCAGGAATATAAAATAGGTGGTATTCCTATCGTGGATGATAAAGATTTGTTGATTGGTATAGTTACGAATCGCGATTTACGATTTGAAAAAAACGATGGACGACCGATTATGGAAGTAATGACTTCTGAAAATTTGGTAACCGCTAAAGTAGGTATTTCCATGGCGGATGCTGAAGAAGTCTTACAATCCTATAAAATTGAAAAACTACCTGTTGTTGATGCCAATAACAAACTTGTGGGCTTGATAACGTTTCGGGACATTACACGGGTTAGCATAACACCACAGGCAAACAAAGACACTTATGGTCGACTAAAAGTTGCTGCTGCTGTTGGTGTAACTGCTGACGTATTGGACCGCGTAGCCGCTTTGGCAAAAGCAGGTGTTGACGCAGTGGTTATTGATACTGCACACGGACACACCAAGGGGGTTGTTGAAGTGCTAAAAAAAGTGAAAAAAGCACATCCAGCGATTGATGTCGTGGTAGGTAATATTGCCACGTCTGAGGCTGCTGCTTATTTGCTGGAAGCTGGGGCAGACGGCATCAAAGTAGGTATTGGTCCGGGTTCTATTTGTACTACCCGAATTATTGCCGGAGTAGGTTATCCACAACTTTCCGCAGTGCTCGAAGTAGCTTCTGTACTTGCCGGAACCGATGTACCGCTAATCGCGGATGGGGGCGTACGTTATACAGGTGATATTGTAAAAGCTATAGCCGCTGGCGCAGATTGCGTGATGTTGGGCTCATTGCTTGCCGGTACAAAAGAATCGCCTGGAGAAACCGTAATTTACGAGGGTAGAAAGTTTAAAACTTACCGAGGAATGGGTTCTGTTGAGGCCATGAAAAAAGGGAGTAAAGACCGTTATTTCCAAGATGTAGAAGACGATATTAAAAAGCTAGTACCTGAAGGTATTGTTGGACGGGTACCTTACAAGGGAGAGTTAAACGAAAGTATCCACCAGTTTGTTGGCGGACTTCGTGCAGGAATGGGTTATTGCGGTTCTAAAGACATCAAAACCCTACAGCAGACTGCGCGTTTTGTGCAAATAACAGCTTCAGGGATAAAAGAAAGCCATCCGCACAACGTTCAAATTACCAAAGAAGCTCCAAATTACTCTCGCTGATGATGCGTGTACTACTGCTTAGTTTCTTTGTATTTGTAACCACTTGTAGACTTGATAATTCCCTTTCGGACAAGCCTATAGCACGTGTGCAAGATCAATACTTGTATGCCTCCGATATTGCACAATTATTAAGCGATAATATCACATCGGCAGATAGCGCAACATTGGTCCAGAATTATATTAATTTATGGGCAAAAGAACAGTTGCTTTTAGATAAGGCTGTTTTTAATCTGAACAGTGCAAAACAGGAAGAATTAGAAGCTTTAATCCGGCGCTATCGAAATGATTTGTATATCAAAACCTATCAAGAAGAATGGCTTAAAGCCCGTGTTGACACTACCATTACTGACAGCCAAATTGAAGCGTATTACCAATCCAGCAAACAAAATTTTAAACTGCATCAAGACCTGATGCGCGGGCGTTATATTGCGTTGCCTAAAGCGAATTTTAACAAAGAAAGTGTGCGAAAGGCCCTAAGGAGGTTTAATGCAGAGGATCGCACTTATTTGGATTCTATTTCCTTGCAATTTAACAGTAAATTGCTCAACGATACCCTTTGGTTTAGGCCGCAGACTTTTTTTAGTCGAATACACGCCACAGCACCTCAAACCTATGAACGGTATGTAAAAAGTAACCGATTTTTTGAATTAGAAGATTCATTAAACTTATATTTGATTTTTGTAGAAGAAGTTAGGCGCAGAAACGAAATCGCCCCAATGGCGCACGTGCGATCTACCTTGGAGCAGATTTTGATAAACAAACGCAAGTTGGATATGATGCGTCAGTTTAATCGTGATGTTCTACAAGAAGCCATTAAGGAAAACGTATTTGAAATTTATGAATAAAATTGCTTTTGCCCTTTCGCTTTTGATATGCGCTTTTGCGCAGTCTCAAAACCCCAACCCAGTTCGATTGAAAATCGATGGCGTTACTGCCGTTGTTGGCGATTATGTGATACTCGATTCAGATATTGACAAAGCCTATATCGACTTACAGTCGCAAGGTGTTTCTACTACCGATATTACACGTTGCAATTTGCTAGGTAAACTTATGGAGGACAAACTCTATGCGCATCATGCCGAACAGGATAGCATAGAGGTTAGCAACGACGATATTAATAACTATGTGGAACAAACCATCGACTACTTTGTCCAGCAATTAGGCGGCATGGAGAAAGTCCTAGAATTTTACAAAAAGAAAGATGAGCAAAGTTTTCGAAGTGAGCTTTTTGAAGTAAACCGTATACAGCAGCTATCGCAACGCATGCAAGCCAAAATTGTGGAGGATGTAGAGGTTACCCCAGATGAGGTAAAAGCATTTTTCAATGCCATTCCAAAAGAAGATTTACCCA
>CAZSSZ010000097.1:0-5676 GCA_964609755.1 uncultured Flavobacteriaceae bacterium
TGGCTACATTTCGTAATCTATAAACATCATCTGAGGGAGTTGATCCGCCATTGTCTGTCGCTTCTACTTTTTGATATGTTGTATTTGCCCATCTAATCTGAGCTCTTCCGCCTTTAACCCTGTATGCTCCATACCTAATACCCGATTCCGTTCCTTTTTCTGGCTCGGGAATATTCCAATTAAAAGCCTGACCTCCAATAACTGCATCTGAGTAATGTACTTTTAATGAAGAATTGTTTGGGTCAGTTCTAAAACCTACCTCTAACTCAAATGTGGTTGGGACATTTTTCTTAATATTTGTTAAATAAACAATTTGCCTACCAGTAGAGCCTTCTCCTCCGCGATAATTAATTTGCTCACGGTACAAATCAAATGATACCTGAACTTGATTACCATTGCCATCTGATCCATAAACAGGTTTTGCTAAATACAGACAAATAGCGGGATCTGCAGAGCCCCCACCTCCTGTATGTTTCCCTTTGGTTTGTATTATGTAACTTCCATCCTGACTGGTACCTGATGTATCACCTACCTCAAGAATCCTTACTGTTCCGGTGAATCTTGCATAACTCCCTATTCCTGTAGCTACAGACCTGCTCAGTGATCGTTCTATTCGTGGCTGCAACCCATTTTTATCCAAATGATTTGAGTTATGTGTGATGTTATATACACCCCATGTTTCTCCATATACATTACTTTCCTTGTAGTCGGCGTAACAACTTCGGTCGTCTATAGTTCCCACATTCACAGGGTTTGGTAAATCTGATGATGTTCTCGTTACATTTCTTCCTTCCGAAGTACATGATAAATTAGTACCCGTATCTTCATCGGGTGCTGTTCCTTGCGCTGTTAATAAAAGGGAAAACAACGAAACGCTAAGAACTAAAATGGTGTTACAAGTGATGTTTTTCATGAATACGAATGGTATAATCTGAAGGTTAAATTTTATTTCTATTTTTTGACTATTTTAATGATATTTGGTTTATCCAATTTAATTTTCACAAAATATAAACCAGGGGGTATATTACTGATATCTATTATGATTTTATTTTCATTAACTTCTAATTTTTGTGAAAATATCAATTTAGATTTAACATCAAATAATTCAATAGGTACTTCTTTGTGTTTTGAAAAAATTTCAATCTCTAGCTTACCCATAGATGGATTTGGAAACGCCTTTAGCTTTTCAACTATATTTTCTGAAAGGATTCCTTGACAATCCACGCTACTTTTAACTACCAAATAATCACCATGGGCAACAGGAACCCAAAAATCAGTATCATTTGTTTCAAAAAGTGTAATTCCATTTTTTATAACAGTAAATGGTGTACTTCCACTGGCAACAGAAACTGAGGCTGTATGATCTGTAGTCATACGAATTTGACCCGTAAGACGTACACCTTGTGCTATGGAAAATTCAAAACATTGAAGAAAAGCTTCTTCTGCTACCGAAATACACATTTCATAGGTGCCTGGCACTAACTCATCAATAGCAAGTGAACTATTAAATACGTATTCTTTGCTATTTAGAGTCACTACATAATCTTTGACAACAGCAGCACTTATAGTTACCTTTCCATTACTGCTATTAATACAGGTTTCGCTTAGGGTCTCAATGGTGAAATTATCGTTACCTATGGGCCTTGAATATGGATAGTCCAATGTATATTCAAGATACGCTTTTCCGTCGCTATCAGCTGTAAGGGTCTTATCATTAAAAGTAAGTGAATTACCTGCTCCTATATAAAGAGACACATCTGTTTTTCCCGATTTAATTAGGGTGCGAACAATTGCAAAACTCCCTGTGAATGAAACATCATATTTGTGCAACGTAATGGCATTGGAAGCGGTTGGATTTGAAAGAATTATATCTTTTATTTCTACCCCGTCAATAACTGATGTTACCTCTACACCCACTACGCTATTGTCGTAAAAAATATGGTTAGTTTCCTTAACGGTTCCATTAGTATTTTGCGATGGCTCAAATACAGCAATAAAGGGCTTATCCCAAGCCTCTCCATACTTACGGATAATAAACATTTGAGTGTCTTTTTGAGCATACCCATTCTTAACCTCTTTTGTTGGCGGCGCTAATGCAGATGAGTATTCTTTATCAATACCTCCTGGTACATTTACATGCAAGTATTTATCGTCATATTGCAAATGAAAACGAGCCGTAACAGGTTTGTTTGTTTTAGCTGATGTCTTGGCATTTGAAAACCAACGCCATCCAGGTTGTTTGCGGCTATCACCAACATCGTTTTGATAACGGCCAGGCGTATCCGTTAACTCTAGTTCATTGTTGTCGCTTTTCAGCTCCAAAGCATCTCCTAGTCCATGAAAAAGATAGTCGTGAAATTCATTTGTAGTATTGGAAAAAGATCTGAAAATATCCACATAATATCCCGAAGTAGGACCTGTACGGACTATGCTATTTGTACGTTGCTGATCTACGTTGTTTTGATTATCATCCAAAAACTGTGTAGAAAAACTGAAATTGTTTGCTATTGGATTGGCATAAACTGCGGGTTCACTTGCCGCTAACACAATAGGATCTACAATATTTTGCCAGGTAGAATTACCATTAGTTTTTGGACCTCTCCCCGAAGAACCATTTACAATAACAGTGTTATGCGCAGCATAAGACACCGCATATTGTTCGTGTATGTCAGATCCATAGGTGTCACTTCCATAATCTGGTCCTATGACATACCCTACGCCATACAGTTCCATATCTAATCCCGAAGCATGGGCGTGCACATAGGTTCCTCCACCAGTGTAGTACATCAAACCGTATTGTTCATTCTCCGTTTCAACAAAATTGCGTTGCATTACAACTCCAGCGTGTGTAGCTCTAACAGTTCCATATTGGTGTTCACCAGCATCGCTAACTGAGGTGTCAACAGGGTGTCCCCAAAGCAATTGCAATGGATTATTCCACTCCAATCGCTGGGTCTCAATCAAAGGGGTATAGCCCCCTTTTTTAGTATAAATCTTTTTTAGTGTAGATGCTGCTCGTTTTCTTAATTCCGTATATCCTTTTCGGTCTGCGATTTCCATTACAGTTCTAAAAATATGGGCATGATCCGAAAAATTTCTATTGATATCACCATATGCCATGGTAGCGCCATTTGGGTATAGAAAATTCTCATATATAAAGATACTCTCTATCAGATCTTTATTATTGGCAATAAGGTTTAAATTTGGATTATATCTATCCAAAATATTTAAGATTTGCAGGAAAAGGGCATGAGTAAACTTTCCATATCCTGCAGATTCGGGCCACAAACGTTCTTGAGGACTAAACCTACTTAGCATCCAATTCACTCCAGGTTGTTTAGAATTTGAAGTACCATTCATAAGTTTATCAAAAAAACTTGCCCGAATAGTATCGTCTTCTATACACATCACACTGTACAAGCCTCCTGGAAGTTCCAAAACCGGATGGTTTGAATTGTTACCACCAACCTCAATAACATTCTCAGCCATAACTTCAAAGGCTTTTTGTGCACGATCAAAATCAAAAGCCACCTGACCCCCTAATGCGAAATCGTAAACGGTTTTTCCAGTATTTGAAATGTAAGGCTGTACAAAATCATATATCATGGCTACCCGCGTAAATAGCTCTCGACATTGTATCAAATGATTAAAATTTGGTGTATAAAACTCAAACGTCAAAGGATCTTTTACACTTATTAATTTCACATATTGATGCAAAATATTTGCCGCTATTTGGGCATAGCGCTCATCTTGGGTCAAGTAATATAATATAGCACACTCCGCTCCATTATTCAGAATATTTCTATGCGTTGTTCTATCGCCTGGGATTGCAGGAATTGCAGAAATATCACTTGCCGGATTTAGAGAATGATTCGCCACTCTTGAGGCATGACGCGACTCTAACTGATTCATTAAGCTACGTGCCCAATCATGTGTTGAAATGTTTTCTAATATTCCTTGCCTATCTGAGGGCGATACCCAAATGTGAGGATGAACTAAAGATTTGGTCCCTAAAGTTGAAGTATCATTATTTAACGAATTGTTGCTCTCAAAATCTTGACCTAAAACTTGACTGCCGATGAGGGATAAAAAAAATACCAAAATCAACGTATAGCAACTACAAAATTTAAAACCACACATCTTAAAAAGGTACATCATCACAAAAACATCAATATTATTGAATTACTCTTTATAGCTTACGACTTTACTAGGCAAAAACCCTATGCGATGCGCTTGGACTTCCAAAGAAAACCCCTCTGGAAGCGTAAAAGGTTGATGATAAACCTCCCATGAGTTTGAGGGCTTTGCGTTAGCGTCTATTACCCTATAACCAATTGATGCCCCTTGGGTCTCACATGTAATTGAAACAACCCCATTATTTTGCTGCAGTTGGGGTAGTGCTGTCTTGGGCTGTTGCCCTTGTCCCTTCCAAATTTTTTTAATTAGTGCTGCTTCCTTAAGGTTTGGGTCATCCGCAATTGACGCAAGCCAAGAATCCATCTCAGAGCGCAACTCCACCAGCTTTTGCTCGTAGGCGGGGTCATCCGCAAGATTATTCAATTCATGTGGATCTGTATCACAGTCAAAGAGTTCTTCTTTTGGCTTAGACGCTCTAAACCATTGCATTTGCACTTCATTCAAGGCTCCAGCTTCTTTGAGTCGTAACAACTCTTGCATTGTAGGTATTTTTTCTCTGTAGGCCACAGGCAAATAATACCCTTGTTCAGGTTTGTAATTTCTAATGTATTTAAATCTTTTGTCCCGAACCGCCCGAATAGCGTCTGTAAACCCATCAAATCTATCTGCTGCTGCATGGATATATTTCCTTGGTTTTGAGGCATATTCGCCCAAAAATGGGTGTCCTTGCATATAAGGCTTTGGTTCTTGCCCCGTAATGGACAATAAGGTAGGGGCAAAATCAACAAAGCTTATTAGTCGTTCGTCCTTACTTCCCGCATTTTGTTTATTGGGGAAACGAACAATCATTGGCGTATGCAAACCAGAGTCATAAATAAGCCGTTTTTCTCGGGGTAGAGGACCACCATGATCACCATAGAAAAAGATAATAGTATTGTCTAACAATCCGTCTTGTTCAAGCTGTTTTAATATGGCACCCACTTGCTTATCCATTTCAGCAATGTTATTGTAAAGCTTCCACATATCACGTCGAACAATTTCTGTATCTGGCAAATAGGGCGGGATATTGAATTTAGTATCCTTAGGTAGATGAACCGCATTTTCTGCCTCTGAAGTACGGTTTTTCGCATGAGAAGCCCCCATATTTTTCCAATTGTAATTTCTGTCCCCAGACTGATAATGCCTAGTTTCTATCTGCCTAAAGCCGTAAGGTTCAAACAAACCCGATTCGTGGGTCTCGGTAAAATTAAACACAGCAAAAAAAGGTTGTCCTTCTTTTCTGTTTCGCCAATGTGCATAAGGACTACTTTCGTCCCACGCGGTAACGGGGTGTTTGAATTGGTAATCTGTTTTATAGTTATTGGTGCAGTAATAGCCATCCAAACGCAACCACTCGCTAATCATTTTAACCTCAGCAGGAGGCACAGCCTCATAGGCAGGTAATCCCGTTACATCGGTATACGAATTGGTCCGCATATGGTTTGCCCCAATACTTGACGGATACATTCCTGTAGCAATGGCAGCCCTACTAGGGGCACA
>CAZSSZ010000098.1:0-5621 GCA_964609755.1 uncultured Flavobacteriaceae bacterium
GAAATAACAGCCCCCCATTTCCACTATCGTCGTGGACTTTGCGTGTTCTACCCCAATACCAAACCAAAATGGCTATCGTATTTTGACCTTTGTTAAGGTGTGGTTTTAAATCAACTTCGTCATAATAGTTTGTATTCGGTGCTGCCCCTCTAGCTAAGCCACCTTCAAAGCGTACCATATCCCCATTTATCCAAAGCCAATATTTAGTGTCGACGGCAATTTTTGCCAACGCATTTTCAGGGATTTCGTCCAATTCAAAAGATTTTCGAAAAGCAACCCATGTATTTGCCGGACCTGCAGCATCTTGCCAAATCCATTGTGCCTTTCCCCAATCGGAAGTGTTTTCCTGAGCAAACATTGTGGGTGTGCCAACAAATAGGCACAATAAAAAAAGTACAATACCTTTTTTGTGCTTTGGTGTCATGGTAATTTCATTTAAAATAGGATTCGTATACATATTAATTTAGTTGTATGTGGCTTTGATGTTCCAAGAGCCAGACGCTACTTTAAATTTCAAAAACTTTTCGCATTGCCCCTCATGAGTAATTCCGAGTTTACGATTTTTTGGTTTTCCGTTGCGCCAAATACATTTGCCGTCAACAAATACATTTTTAATGGTTTTGTTGGTTTTTGGAATACCAACAATGGCAACAGTATTTTCGGGGGTATCCAATTGCAATTGATACGAATCATCTTTAGCGTCAATACTTAGATCAATATCTCCCTTAACCGTGGGGATTGTCTTTTTGATTTGTTTAAAATGAAGCAGGGTAGGCATAATTTTATATTCACTCCACCCTACTTTGGTTGGTGCTACTCCTGCAACATATTTCGACAAAATCGTATTCGACCCATTCCAAGCGTGGTTATATGAGCCTCCTTTTGGAAACTTTTCATAAAGGGTAGATAGGCCCGAATTCACCTGACTTTCGTACTGCTCTTTCATGCGTTTTAGGGACAATTCCGGTTTACCAGCAATAAATATGGCTTCCTCGGCTACCCACTCAAAATGAGGACTACTAAACCTATTTGGCATTAAAACATTAGTAACGATCGCCTCATGATTTTCAATTTTGGCTATGCCCGATGTAATTGCTAGTGCATTGGCTCTATCGTCTTTAAATTCACCGTCAGAACTGTAAAAACCATCTTTCCAAAAAAGCTTGTCGAAATTTTCTTCTATGGATGCAATTCTTGAATTATAAAACGCTAAGTGTTCGTTTTTACCAAGAACTTCTGCTATTTTTTTGGCTTCCACCAAAGCCTTGTAATAATAGGCAGCCTGAATTGGCTCTTTATCAATCGTGTCCTTGACACCCCAATCTACCCAGTCCCAAGAATCGGGACTTTTGGCTCTCCGGTATTCGGGCAAACCGTTTGGCTGCATGGGGAATAGCGCCAAATAATCATACAAATAGGGGTAGGCGACTTTTAAGGTTTCAAGGTCTCCCGTATTGAAATAGTAAGGCCACACCAAATGCGAAATAAATTGTAAACTCTGCCCAACGAGTTCCCTAACACGAAGTGGCCCTAAGGCGCCTAACACACCATCCTGACTAAAGGCAACGGTTTGCAAAATCGCTTTCTTTAACAACTGGCGCCCAGCGTTGTCCATGGCGTAAAAAAGATAGCCTGTTTGGTCGGCAACATCGCCAATCCACAAGGCTCTTTCTCTGTCGGGACAATCCATAAAATTATCACGCGCACAAACAAAAAGAGTGTTGTTCCCCATCCACCACAAACGGTTATAAAATGGATCGTCAATTTCAAATTTCCCTGCCATTTCGCCAACGCTCATCCAACGATATTTTAAGCCGTTTACTTTCACACCCTCAGGAATGGTATACTGAACTTCGTGTCCGTTAAACCAAGAAAAACTCTCAAATGACTGTACCCCATCTCTAGCTATGTAAGTTGTATGAATGCCATTTCGGTTATTATCTGTGGTGATAAAAATACTGTCCCCTGCTTTGGCTTCTATTTCCAAATAGGGTGTAACCTGCTTATTGAAAGGTAGTTTAGCTCTAATCACTTCGCCTTTACTAGTGTAGGGAAAATCCAATTCGTTATGATTGGCATAGTCTTGCAGTCCGTGATTGATGAGTCGAGGAACAAAATTTGGTTCTAGCGCATACCACGGAGCAGTTCCAGCCTTTCCTTTTTCAACTGCCAATGACCATTTGCTATCATCAAAACCTGTGCTATACCAAGGCGTGCTACCCCATTGGTTCAAAGCATTTTGCGCATCATACTTTACGCTATACTGCACCAACATTTTACTTGCGGGAGCAATCGTATTATCATAACCAGGGTGTTGTGTGGCTTTCCAATATCCATCTGATATAAGGTGTTGATTTCCAATAATTGAAGAAAAGAGCAATCCCCCTTTGCCGCTATCAATGTGCGTACCCTTATGCGTTTCACGACCCCAATACCAAGCGAGTATTGCAATGGTATTGTTTCCTTTTTTCAGAAATGGCTGAATATCAATTGTTTCATACCAAGAGTTTGCGGGAGTAATCTTTTTCTTTCTATCCCACGCTCCAGCTTGACTAGGTCCTCTTGACAATCCCCCTTCAAAGAGAACCATTTCACCATTGATCCAAAGCCAAAACTTACTATCAACAGCAATATGGGCTTCTACCCTATTTGGCACTTCGTTGAGTGTAATGTTTTTTCTAAAGCTCATCCAAGTATTGGAGGGACCGTCCTCTTGTTGCCAAATCCATTGCGCATCGCCCCAATTGGGGTTTTGAGCATGAACAAATGCTGAAAGCATCAAAACAATACATAGAAAAAAGCCTGAGTTGAGTTTGTGGTTGTACATTTTAGTAAAAGGGAAGTTGTTAAGTTGTTTTCTCATTTTTAATTTACTTGTTAGCTAACAGAAAGGGTTAGGTTAATTTGTTGGTGCTGAGTTGTGAAAAAGACTTCAATGGGTATCGCCTCGACTCCTGGAACCATATTAAAAAAACGCTTGCTTGGCAGTTCTTTAATTTTTAGCGGTAAATTCGAGCTGAGTTTTACTAAGCCATTAGGCTTTTGAATGGTAATTTCAGTCTCACTCACTTGTGTAATCACTTCACTTTCTGGTGAAATAATAGGTAGCACAAATGCAGTAGGTTTTGTAATCTCCTGAGTTGTGTGCGCACTAATATTCATTGTGTTTTCTGAGCAGTTATACACTATCGTAAAATCTGAAGCGGTGGTTGCAACCGTTTCTCTAGCTTCATTTTTTAATTGTACTGCCGCTTTAATTTCAATTTGATTATCGATATCTATACTTTCTGCGTTTGCTGTTAGATCAAAGAGGTTGGTGTACCATTTATCGTTTTCAAAAGTTTCAATCCTTGGGGTCAAGGCAAAATCTTCGTCTGGTTGAGGCTGTTGGTTAAATTTCTCAACCATCTGATAGACTGCCATGCTAGCAGCGCAGAGCAACCCCACTTTGTTGTGGTACAAGACCCCTAAACTACCTCCAGTAGCTTGACGATAATCGTTCTTGTAATGATATTCTGCATCGTAGGCACTTACCGTACCACGCCAATTAGCACGAGCAAATAAGGTAACATTTAAATCTTTGAAGTACTTCAAACCATCGGCAACTTCTCTGGGAAGTAGTGTTTTATCATTAATTTTGGGAAGATGCTCCCAATGATCCAATAATGTAGCTAACGGCTTGGCATGTGTAAACGTATGATGTACACAAGGTGGAATTCCTGCCGCTATATACCCCGGACCTCCATGTATTAGCCCATTAGAAGTACAGCGTTTTAATAATTCTGTATTCTTAACCGCAGCGGTTCCAAAAGCAGGGTTTTTATGTGCCATCATCGCATAAGCGGGTTGGCTTCCGTCACAAGTACGGCTGCCCCAATAGGTCCATTTGTACATTCGCGTACCCCAACTGTTGTCCCATCCGCCATCGGGCAACATAAACTCAAGGTGAGCATTTAATGAAGTGGTAACCAATGCTAGTAGTTTTTCATCTTTTTCTTTTAAGGCATACATCGCAAGGCTATTTAAAGACTCTTCCACGTTGTAACCCAAATCAACGCCGTGAAGTCCTTTAGCGCTGAGTTTGCTTGAACTTTTCTTACACTCTCCAAACAAGAATCCGTCGTTGGCAGTAAAATAAGCGGTAACATCTTTTGCCAAAACCTTACTTTTTGCCTTAAATTCTTGATTGTTGAGCACTTCTCCAATAAGATTTAATCCGTAAATGGCAGTAGCTCCATAATTGATATTCGTAAACGAAATGGAAAAGGTATCGTGGATATACTGACCTGCTTTGGCAAGTCTATCTGTCCACGATTTTCGCGTGTTTTGATCTAAAACATGACCGTGATAGTGAAGGGCTTCTGCAAGGGCAATAGCACCAAAAACGGTAATTCCCTTCCAAGTCTTCGGATTTGGCACTACCGTCCAAGCACCATCTTCTTGAGAAACATTATTTTCTGCCCAAGTCATAACCAACTTGGCAGCTTCCAAATACTTTTTTTCACCACTCACATCTGCCATATACATAAATGGGTATACCGCATCCATACATCTTCCGTGAATATGATCGCAAGACGGACAGCCCAACGCGCCGTGTTCCTTGAGGTTGTTTGGATTGTGAATTTGAACCCGAATCATACCGTCACACCAGTCTTTCAACAGATCTGTGATCAGGTTTTTGAACGCTAAAGAATGTGTTAATTGTGTATCACAAGAAGTTAGGATTCCCGAAATCGGAAGCGAAACACCCACTCCAGTCATTGAAGACAATTGCAAAAAATGACGCCTTTTCATTAATAAAGATTCTATGAATTACTTCGTTAAAAAACTCCATACTTGACCTACCGTAGCACCTCCCTTGTCGTCTTTCACAACAACCTTGAAAGAATACGTCTTGTTCGATACCAACCCCGTTGCCGTATAGGTCGTCTCCGTTTGGTCTGAAGATACCTGTGTTGTTGGTGATGTATTCGTATGATCTAAGTACACATCGTACGTGAGCGCATCGTTATCCACATCCGATGCCGTCCAGCTTAATGTAGTACTTGTGCCTTCTATCTCTGCATGAAGCTGTGGTGCAACTAGCTGTGGTGCAAATGGTAAATGGTTCGAAACCCCCTCGCCCTCTGTCAAAAACTGACTCACAGCAGAGTACGCACTCTCTCCATTCTTCGAGTCTTTGGCCTTAATCCGCCAGTAATACGACTTCCCCTTTTGCAGGCTTATCAACTTGGCAGTTGAAAAACTAACCGTCGTAAACGCCAATGGATTGAACGTACTGTTCTCTGATACTTCTACAACATACGATACCGCATCGCCATCTGCATCTGTTGATGCCTGCCACTCAAAGCTTACGTTGTTGTTTATACAAAGGGTGTTGTTTAGCGGATACACCTGCGTAGGAACCGTAGGCAAGGCATTTTCTGCTGGCTTGGGGCTGGTACCACCACCTTCGTTACCACCTTTGCCACAAGATATCGTTATCCCTAAAATCAATGCTATTATAAAATACTGCTTCATCTTACTTCTTTATTACTTTTACAAATACTGGTGCTGGGGTGCTCAACTTCACAAAGTATACCCCCTGTGGTGCATCGTGGATGTCCAACGCTACTTTGCCG
>CAZSSZ010000099.1:0-5509 GCA_964609755.1 uncultured Flavobacteriaceae bacterium
ATCTTCTAGATGATTATCTTTAACTCTTGCTTTTAGATGCCCCATAAGACTTCCGTCACCACCTATTATAAGTTTAAAGTTTACCCCTTTTTGCCTTAATTGTAGGGCAACATCAACCAAAAAAGTGTGGTTTTTTTCTTTTTCTAGTCTACCCAAACTCACTAAGACTAACTCATCATCCTTCTTTATGTAGTATGGCGTAAATTCATTTTGCTCTTGAGCATTTATGTCTACGCCGTGGGGAATTGTCTTAATGTAATTCTCATGAAAAAGCATTGGATTATTTTCAAAAACACAAGCTTTTGTAGCCTTAGAGTTTACCAATATTTCATCGATAATATATTTGTAGATAAGTTTGTTTGATACAGAGTTTTGTACGGGGTTTGCACTTCCTTTAAAATATATTTTACGCGTTGTTTTTGCGATTAGTGCTGCCAAACCACCAAGTTTAACATCTCTAGATAAATTAAGAATTACAACACCGACATTATTTTTTTTGAAAAAAGAAACGAGCTTTAAGAGTTTAAATGGATTCAAAAAGCTGATGTTACCAGCACTAATGTGAAATGATTTGATTCCTGACTCCTTTAGTTTCAGATAAAGTGAACTCTTTTTATGACAAACAACTACAACCTGATGCCCTTGTTTGTGCATAAATAAGGCTGTTTCGTAATGCCATTTTTCGCCCCCTCCCCATGGAATTGCCGTGTTAAAAAAACAGATGGTTTTAGACATGCGCAATAGATTTATACAGTGTATTCCATTGTCCTGCTAACACCTCATCATTAAACTTTTGTACATATTCTTTTCCTTTCAGAATCCGTTTGTTTCGCTTACTGGATGTCTCAGAAAAAAGGGTTTGAACAGCATCCTGAATGGATTTTTCATCATAGGGGTCTATATATATACTGCTAGGTCCCCCAGCTTCTGAAAAGCAGCCGCCTTTTGTGGTAATTACGGGTACACCGCTGTAAAGGGCTTCAATTATTGGGATACCAAACCCCTCAAAAAAGGAAGGATAACAAAATACCGTGGCACATTGGTACACACCTGCCAATTCTTCAATACTGACATTTTCAATAAAAACGACACGATCTTGCATCTTGTTTTCGTTTACAAACGCTTTTAGTTTTTCGCCATGCGCTTTTACTTTTCCTACAAAAACCATATGCTGTGTTGCGTCATTTAATGCTTTAGCAATGGATAACGCATTTTTTCGATCTTCTAGTGTGCCTACAAAAAGTACAAATTTTTTGGGCAATTGATATTTCTTTCGAATGTTGTCCTTTTCATCTTCCGACAAAACGGTCTTAAAAATGGGATGGCATCCTTGGTAAATGACCTTAATTTTTGATTCAGCAATACCCGTAAATTGAATCAAATCTGCTTTGGTTTGCTCACTGATGGCAACCACTTTTGTGGCAACGCGTACGGCATGATTCACTTTGCGTTTGTGGATATACACATCAATAGGGTTATACAGTTTTGGGTAGCGGTAAAAAATCAAATCGTGAACGGTAACCACCGAGGGCGTTTTTAACCCTTTTGGGAGTTCACCGCTAAGCCCGTGATACAAATCAATGCTGTCTTTTTTGAGTTGACCTACAATGGGTGCTTGGCGCCAGAGTGCAGGGAAGCTTCGCCAAATCCCCTTAGGTTGCTTTTCGAACGTATTTGCCAAAGGTTTCCAACGGTTGAGTGTCGCCTTTTTTGGGTTATATAGGAAATAGTCGTTCTTGGAAAAGGAGGTTGCTAGAATACGAACCAAATCGCGACTGTAATTTCCTAAGCCGCTGGTATTATGAAAAAGACGCTTTGCATCATATCCTATTCGCATAGGACAAAATTACTCCAATTTGACTAGATTGCCATGACTTCGTAATAGTGTATCTTAGCAAACAGCAATTGATGATTTTGAGCAATAAGCTAAGTACTGTTATAATTACAAAAAACGAAGCCGCCAATATTGAAAGGTGTTTGCTTTCTGTACTTGATTTTTCAGATGAAATTATTGTTATTGATGATTTTTCTGTAGACGAAACACCTGCTATTTGTAAACGCCATAATGTTCGATTTGTGCAAAATAAGTTTGTAGATTTTGCAGCGCAAAAGAATGTTGCGCTGGCTCATGCAAATTTTTCTCTTGTGTTTTCCATTGATGCAGATGAAGCGGTTTCCGATGAGCTTAAATCGTCTATACAAGCTGCCAAAAGCACTTCATCAGATGCGTTTTTTTCCATGAATAGGAAAACAAATTACTTAGGAAAGTGGATTAACTATTCCGGGTGGTATCCAGACACTAAAATTAGGCTTTGGCAAAAAGAGAAAGCACAATGGCTGGGTACGGTTCATGAGGTGCTGTTTCCTACGCCTGAAAAGGTTGTTCACCTTAAGGGAGATATATTGCATTATTCCTACCCGACATTGCAATGGCACGTTCAAAAAATCAATCACTTCACCGAAATTGCTGCACAACAAATGTATGCGCGAAACAAGCAGGTAAGTTGGTTAAAAATGATTTTTTCAATGAAATTCAACTTTGTGAAAAAGTACATCTTGCAGTTAGGGTTTATGGACGGGTATCACGGTCTATTGTTAGCCCTAATGTCTTCGTATTACACCCTGCTTAAGTATGCAAAGCTTAAGCAATTACACTCGAAATCAACAAAATAACCATGAATGTTGTAGGTTTTTCATTTATAAAAAACGCTATAAAATATGATTTTCCTGTAGTGGAGTCTATAAAATCAGTACTTCCATTGTGCAATAAATTTTATATCGCTGTGGGTAAATCTGATGATGATACCTTAGGGTTAATTAAGTCGATTGATCCAAAAAAAATTGTGATTATTGAAACAGAATGGGATGAGACCCTCCGTGAAGGCGGTCAGGTGTTAGCAGTTGAAACGAACAAAGCTTTGAGAGCTTTACCCAAAAATACAGATTGGGCTATCTATATTCAAGGAGACGAGGTGTTTCACGAAAAAGACTATACGGTTATTCGGTCTGCCATGGAAGCCTATCAAAATAACCCAAAAATTGAAGGGCTTTTGTTTCATTACCTTCATTTTTATGGGTCATATAGCTATGTTGCTGACTCAGATGTTTGGTATCCCAAAGAAATACGAATCATAAAATACAACCCTGAAGTGTATTCGTATAAAGATGCGCAAGGTTTCAGAAAAGGGGATAATAAAAAATTACGTGTCGCACAAATTGACGCAACGGTATATCATTATGGATATGTAAAGCCCCCAAAGATATTGCAGGAAAAATTTAAAAACTCCAGTAAATTTTATCACGACGATGCTTGGATTGAGCAAACCTTCCCTGGTGATACATTTGATTTTTTGGAACATGTTAGTGCACTAAAGCGATTTGAATCTGCACACCCTCAAATAATTCAGCCTCGTATCAATCGCCTTAATTGGGAGTTTGATTACGATATTTCCATGAATAACCCTTCATTCAAAAAACGCTTCAAGCATTTTTTACGGAAATATTTGGGAATTGACCTGGGCTACAAAAATTATAATTTGGCGAAAAAGTAACTCAAAGTTGTTTGATGCCGTTCTTACAGATAAATTGGTTGGTGCGTTTACGTTCGTTAAATATTTCATGGTTGACCATGGTCTCCTTGTGAGTATAGGTTCTTTTATGGAATAAGTGGTAAACGATTGCTTTATTTTTCATGGAATGTTTTCTTGTGCCAATTCCAGCCAAACGCCATTCGACATCATCGTCTTCACCTAATGCTGCGTGGATATAATCTTGATCAAATCCATTTATTTCTAGCAATAGGTCTTTTTTTATGCCCCAATTGCATCCTATTAACCCCCGCTCTTTAAAATTAAGTGGTAAAAAAGGACTGTAAACCCCTTCTTTTAATGCTGTTGTCCCGCTTAAAAATAAATCCAATAGTGATAAGCCGTTAAATTGCTTTTTTTCTCTTAGCTGTGCTGTTAATTTTTCGGACAGCATAACACGCCGACCATAGCAAATCTTGTTGCTGTTTTGCACTTTTTGATACGCCTTAACAAAATGCTTGTGTGGAATACAATCACCGTCTATAAATACCAAAAAACTGCCCTTTGCAGCTTGGACAGAGGTGTTCAGAATTCTGTTTTTTCGAAAGCCTTTGTCTTCTTGGGTAGTATGTTGTAGTGGAAATGAATAGTTTTGAGCAGCCAAAAAGGCTTTGGTTTTAGCATCTTCACCATCTTCAGAAACAATTACCTCAAAACCTGTAGCACTTTGTTTTGTAAGTGCATCCAGAAGTAGTGCAAGATTTGCAACATTGTTATAATGTGAAATGATAACACTAATCATGTGATTTATACCGCAACGTTATGCTCCCTGAGCGCCTCGTTAAGAGAAGTTTTTTTGTTGGTGCTTTCTTTGCGTTTTCCAATAATCAATGCACAGGGCACTTGATAGTCCCCCGCAGCAAAAGTTTTTGTGTAGCTGCCCGGGATAACAACCGAACGCGCAGGAACACGACCTTTGAGCTCAACAGGAGTATCCCCTGTAACGTCAATAATTTTGGTAGAACCTGTTAGTACCACATTGGCACCCAGAACCGCTTCTTCTTCTACACGGACACCCTCAACCACAATACAGCGTGAGCCAATAAAGGCATTGTCCTCTATAATGACAGGGGCAGCTTGCAAGGGTTCCAAAACCCCGCCGATGCCTACACCACCACTAAGATGGACATTTTTACCAATTTGCGCACAACTTCCTACGGTTGCCCAAGTGTCTACCATAGTGCCCTCGTCTACATAAGCACCAATGTTTACATAAGATGGCATCAAAATGGTACCTGCAGAAATGTATGCCCCTTTTCGAGCTACGGCATGAGGAACCACGCGAATACCTTTTTCCTTATAACCCGTTTTGAGTGGAATTTTATCGTGAAATTCTAGGGGACCAACTTCAATGGTTTCCATTTTTTGAATAGGAAAATAGAGTACCACAGCCTTTTTTACCCATTCGTTTACCTCCCAACCACTAGCGGTGGGTGTGGCAACCCTAAGTGTTCCTTGATCCAATTGGTCAATCACGGAACGAATGGCGTGTTGTGTGGCTTCTTCTTGCAATAGCTCTCGGTTGTCCCAAGCGGCTTCGATAATTTCTCTACTCATCTTAAATTTTTTTCAAAGATACAGTCTTGAAGGGAAACCGTATATGGAATACCAAAAATTCATTGCCTACCTTTGCACCAATATGCGTATTATGGCAATAGATTATGGATCAAAACGCTGCGGCATTGCCGTAACTGATCCTTTGCAAACTTGTGCTTTTGGACTGGATACAGTCCCAACGGATACTCTTTTGCCAACCGATTCACATTATTAAAATACCGATAAGACTTGTCTTTATGTTTTTTCAACAATTGAGCCTCCAAAAACAAATCGTACTCAAAAGGCGAAGAAGGAAGACACTCTTCCTGACTTTTTTCCGACGTTTCCGACGACGCAGGCCCTTTGCTCTCGACTTGGTTCTTTTG
>CAZSSZ010000100.1:0-5505 GCA_964609755.1 uncultured Flavobacteriaceae bacterium
TTATCCATTTTGGGTTGACTTCGCAAGACATCAACAATACCGCCATTCCGCTTTCCGTAAAAGAAGCCCACGAGAATGTATATCTAAAAGAACTCAATGCAGTATTATTGGCATTCAACGAACTCATTGCCCAATGTACCAATACGCCCATGTTGGCACGCACCCACGGACAACCTGCCTCGCCCACAAAACTTGACAAAGAATTACAGGTATTTAAGGTCCGTATTGAGGAACAAGTAGCCCTTTTGAAGCAAGTGCCGATGGCAGCAAAATTTGGTGGCGCAACAGGAAATTACAATGCACATTATGTTGCCTATCCCAACATAGATTGGAAGGCTTTTGGGACAAAATTTGTCGAAGAAACTTTAGGATTAAAACACTCCTTCCCAACCACACAAATTGAACATTACGATCATTATGCTGCCCTTTGCGATGCGCAAAAACGCATCAACACCATACTCATTGATTTTTGCCGTGATATTTGGACATACATTTCCATGGATTACTTTAAGCAGCAAATCAAAGAAGGGGAAGTGGGTTCATCGGCGATGCCGCACAAAATAAATCCTATTGATTTTGAAAATGCCGAAGGAAACCTAGGTGTTGCCAATGCGTTACTTTCGCATTTGGCAGAAAAGCTGCCTATTTCGCGTTTGCAGCGCGACCTTACCGACAGTACCGTATTGCGAAATGCCGGTATGCCGTTGGCGCATATCCTCATAAGCTTTGCCTCGCTAACAAAAGGTATGGGCAAATTATTGGTAAACAAGGAAAAAATTCAATACGATTTAGACCAAAACTGGGCTGTGCTTGCCGAAGCGATACAAACCGTATTGCGCCGTGAGGGTTATCCAAAACCGTATGAAGCCTTAAAAGCACTTACCCGAACAAATGAACGTATTGATGAAAAGGCGATACGAGTGTTTGTAGAAACGCTTGAAGTTTCTGATGCTATAAAAGAGGAACTTCGCAGACTCAGACCTGAAAACTACACAGGGATTTAGAACATTTTTCCAATAACCTTAGCGGCATTTTCAAGACCGTTTCCACGCTGAACTAGGTTTGCCAGCAACATAGCTTTTTCTACCTGCATGTCACGCCCAATAAGCCGTGCCAAAAGAAAACCCTCATCCCCAGCACCAAAAAGGACTATTTCATCGGGGCGTTCCACGGTTCCCTCTAACACCAATTTCCCGGAATACTGCCTGTCACTCATCACCAAAAGTGGGTCAAAGTTTTTGCTGTCAATTATGGTGCGCACGGTGGCTAACTCAGTAGGAAGTTGCGCGGCATTTGCTGTCGTTTTGCGAAACATCAAGACGTTGAGTTTTTGAAAGGAATTTAAGGCTTCTTGTTCTTCCTTTGTGAGTGCATTATTATCAATCCCCAAAATGGAAGTTGGAATATCAATCACCAAAAAATTGGGGTCTTCTGATTTTGATACGTAATATTCTTGGAGGCTAGGCGTGGCGGAGCAACCCGCCAACGCCAATAGCACAACACAAAACCAAAATTTATTCATCTTCTTTTTTATTTAGTTTACCTAACTGTTGTCCACCTGGAAGATTCATCTGATTCACAAGTTTAGATATTTGTGTTAGGTCAATAGTTCCACTTAACGAAAGCAATACCGTTTCGGGCTTGCGGTTGCCAAGTTTGATGTTATCGTTGTTAATATCGGTAACAAACATGAGAAGTTCTTTTACCGTATCGTCGTTGCGCCCCGATTTGACGTAAAAATTCACATAGGCTTCTTGGTCGCGAACGCGCATCAATTCTTCCATTTTAACCGACTTGATGTGCTTGTCTACCCAACGTTGAATTTCGTTAGCGATATCGCCGCTTTCGGTTGTAATTACTTTAAACGATTCGATGTCCTGAACCAATTTTATAAACTGATCCGCCTCGGGGTCATTGGTTTCAATGCTGAGTTTTGCCAGCATCTGAAACATTTTTGGACTGATGGAAAAATAGCTTACGCTATCGTCATATTCGTATTTTTCAAATACGTCTTGCCCCCAACTTAACGAGGCTGCAAAAAGGGCAAATAAAATAATCTTCTTTTTCATATTATTCTGATTTAATGAATTTGTTGGTGGTTTGATTAAAGGTTTCCATGTATGCCACGCCTTGCTTGCCTTTGTTTAGGTGCTCGGCAACGCGATACATATTGGCTTTAAATTCTTCAAAGGCAATTTCTTCGGGGCTAGGTTGAGCAGGCAAAAGCGTTTGTTGCACCGCAAAAAATCCAATTACCATAGAAGCTGCCACGGCAGCAACACGAAAATTCAGCCAACGATATTTGGTGCTGTTTGGCGTAAATTCCCCCTCAAAACGCTGTGTGCGTTCTGTAGAAATAACCGTAAAATAAGGTTTGTAGGGTACTAAATTATCATCAACCGAGGGTTGTGAAAAATAAGTAGCAAGTGCCTTTTCTTGCTCCAACGTTGTTTTGCCTTCAAAGTAAAGGTCTACCCACTTATGAACCTGTTTCAATTCCATGACTGTGTGCTTTGATGAGTTGTTTTCTGATTGTTTTTCTGGCACGCGAAAGGGCTACCCTAACCGCACCTTCCGAAAGCTCCATGATTTGGGCGATGGTTTCAAAATCGTATTGCTCCACATCGCGAAGCTGTACTACCATTTTTTGTTGCTCGGGCAAGGTATCCATAAAGGCAAATACTTGCGCCACGCTGTCGCGATTGTCAATTTGCTTATCCAAAGAAGTAGCTGCTTTGTCGTGTTGCACATGAACCAATCGCAACTGGCTTGCCTGCTTTGACTTTAACCTGTCTAAACAATAGTTTTTGATCATTGTCATGGCGTAGCCCTCAATGTTCGCTAAAGTTGCTATTTTATGCATGTTTTGCCACAATTTTGCTAATACTTCTTGCACCGCATCTTCGGCTTCTTCGGAGGACGTTAGCAACCTTTTTGCCAACCGAAACATACTGTCTTGCACAGCCAAAATCCGATTCAAAAAAGTGCGTTCATCCATTGGTTCTGCCAAAGATTTATTGGGTGTTTGTTCTTCTAACGACTTTACACCCGAGTTGTTACATTTTTTACTACATTAGCTAGGTGTCTTAAAATCAAACCTATGAAAAAATTGCTTTTTCTCTTCGTTTTACTCCTATTTATTGGTTGTAAAGACGACCAAGACGATGTTATCCAAGTGCAAACTACCGAAAATTTGGAGGTAGAAGATTTTGTATATAAAGCCATGAATTATGTGTACTATTGGCAAAAAGACGTACCCAACTTGGCAGACAACAAATTTAGCAACGACAAAGAATACACCGCTTTTCTGCAATCGTTTAGCGGACCTGAAGATTTGTTTAATAACTTAAAATTCAAAGATGATAGGTTCAGTTTCATTACGGATGATTATGTTGATTTAGAAAAACAGTTGAAATCCATTTCGTTAAGTAACGGCATGAAGTTTGGGCTAGGTCGAATATCTTCGACCGATACAGATCTTTTTGCCTATGTACGTTATGTCATGCCCAATACAGATGCCGCTCAAAAAGGAATAAAACGCGGGGACGTTTTTACTCACGTCAATGGAACCCAACTTACAATTGACAATTATAATGAGTTACTTTTTTCGAACAAACCCAATTATACCATTGATTTAGCAACAATTAGCAATAGGCAAATTCAATTTACTGGAACAAGTGTTACGCTTACCAATACAGAATTACAAGAAAAGGAATTACATATAGCTAAAGTCATAACGCATGATAGCAAAAAAGTGGGGTACATTATGTATAATGGGTTTGCGGATTCTCAGGAAGAGGATTTGAAAAATGCTTTTGCTGATTTTGCTTTACAACAAATAGATGAACTCGTGGTGGACTTCCGTTATAATCCTGGCGGTAGTGTTTCTACTTCGCAGCTTTTGGCGGGACTCATCGCTGGCGAACATGCGGGAAAAGTTTTTGGTAAAATGGAGTACAATGAAAAATTGGCAAAATATAACAGAGAAATTGAAATCACAGATTCCAACATACGTCTAGGCTTATCTAGAGTGATTTTTCTTGTGACTTCAGGGTCTGCTTCAGCCAGTGAAATGATTATTAACGGCTTAAATCCATACATGACAACAGTGTTGATTGGAAGTAAAACTTACGGTAAAAACGTAGGCTCTTTCATCGTGTATGATTATGTAGACAATAACGAAACCAAAAACCCAAACCACAAGTGGGCATTGCTGCCCATAACTTTTGGCATGTTTAATAGTGTTGGTTTTGGTGATTATTCCGATGGATTGCAACCTAATGTTCCGCTTCCCGAGGTACTTTCAAACCTAGGTGTGTTGGGCGAAACCAACGAACCGCTTTTGGAAAAAGCTCTCAGTGTGATTAGTGGGAAAGAGAAAGTTGGCAGTTCCCTTTCCACCCATGGAATGTTGTCTTCATTTCTCGAAATTCCTGTAGAGGAAGGCAGGGCTATTTACGATTTTCCAAAAAATTAAAAACGATAATCAAGTCCGATATTCAAGTTTCTACCAAGTGTGGTGAAACCATAAAACTCGGAGTATTGTGCATCGAATACATTGGTTAATGACAAACGTGCGGTAGCATTTCCAATGATATTTGGTAAAGACACCCTTGCATCAACAAGCGTAAATGCGCTCAAATCTACTCGTTTCCCATTTTCAAAATTTGTGTCTTTTCTAGCCCCTACATGGCGCAATTGTGCGCCCCATTGTGCCTTTTGCGTGATGTATGTCAACCCTAAATTTGCGGCGTGCTTTGGCAAACGCAGCGGGTCTTGTTTTACTTTTTCAGTAAAGGTATAATTGGCTTGGATGTTCAGATTCTTAAAGGAAAATTGCCCTTCAACCTCTAGCCCACGAACCCTATATTCACTAGTACTGTTCCGATATTGTCCGGCAAAATTGGGTAATGGCACAAAGTCTACGACATTCGTTTCCTTTCGTTGAAAACCCACGAGTGTAATGCGGCTGTTTTTGGACACATACTCCACCCCCGATTCACGAGTTATATTTTCTTCGGGTTGTAAGTTTAGGTTTCCATAATAGGGATCAAACAATTTATACTGCGATGGCGCGATAAACGAGCTTGCCAAAGAACCTAAAAGCTTAAGATAAGACCCTTCTGAAAATGAAAAAACATAAAATGGATTTAGGGTGTAGGTCTGATGCGCACCAAAAGCGCTGTGCACGGAATTTCTACCGCTAAGTTGCAACGCAAACCCTTTGGGGTGTTGCCAAGTGGCACCCACAAAAAAGGCTACATTATCGTGCTTGAAATCAGCTGCCAAATTTGAATTTCCCGAACGAATATCTTGCAACAATCCGCCACTCAAAAGCGTTAAACGTTCCGAGGCGCGATACCGCCACGTAAGTTCTGTGGTAAATACATTGGAAGTGTAGTCAATAGGGTAATTGCTGGAAAAATTACGTTTAGCATCTGACCAAGAAACATGCGCCTGCACGCTCGATTTTTCATTCGTGTAAGATGGCACAAAACCCATACG
>CAZSSZ010000101.1:0-5458 GCA_964609755.1 uncultured Flavobacteriaceae bacterium
CTATTAAAAAAATCGAGATATAATCCATAACATGCAACGAAAAACAGCCATTACCCTAGAGGTGACTTTAGATGAAAATCAAACCCCTGAAAACATGCATTGGTCTGCGCCCGACGGTGGAGTAAAACAGCAACCTACTGAAGCTTTTTTCTTAAGCACTTGGGATAAAGAAAATCAAGAGAGCGCCCGCATTGATTTATGGACTAAGGAAATGCCGGTAGATCAAATGCAAGTATTTGTACATCAAACACTTTTAGGTATACGTGAATCCTATTTAAGAGCCACTGAAGATGCTCAAATGGCGGAAGCGATGCAGCAGTTTTGTGATTTCTTTGCCGAAGAACGGAAGCTAAAAGAAGTTAAAAAATCGAATTAAAGTAGCTCCCCGATAAAATTCAGCACCCCCTCTTTTCCCATCCCTGAAGACGATGAGGTAATAAAATGAGGCGGTGTTTGTTCCCATGCGCCTTCCAGAAGTGTGTTGAGGTATGCGTTTGCTGTTGGTTCAATAGTGCGCTCAGCGAGTTTATCCGCCTTGGTAAAAATTATGGAGAAGGGAATTTGATTTGAGCCCATCCATTCCATAAAATCAAGATCAATCTTTTGGGGTTCGTGTCGAATATCAATAAGAACAAAAGCAGTAACGAGTTGTTCACGTGCCAAAAAATAATCTGTAATGTAGCGTTGAAATTCTTTTTTATCTTTTTTCGAAACGCGTGCATAGCCATAGCCCGGCAGGTCTACTAAGTGCCATTTTTCGTTGATTAAAAAATGATTGATAAGTTGTGTTTTCCCTGGTTTTCCAGACGTTTTGGCAAGTTGCTTTCTTCCTGTGAGCATGTTTATCAAGGAAGACTTACCTACATTAGAGCGTCCTATAAACGCAAATTCAGGAATAGCCGTGTTGGGACATTGCGCCACTTTAGCATTGCTCACCACAAACCTAGCGTTCTTGATGCGCATGTTACATATTATTTTCGCTGAGCCAGCCCGTGAGATATTCGTTAAACAATGCCGGATGTTCCATCATGGGTGCGTGCCCACATTTGTCGATCCAGTATAGCGTAGAGTTTGGCAACAATTTGTGAAACTCCTCTCCTACATTGGGTGGCGTTACCGCATCTTGTTTTCCCCAAATAATCCCAGTAGGAGTGGTTATATGGGGCAGTTCCTTTGCCATATTGTGACGAATAGCACTTTTGGCAATGGTCAAAATTTTGATAAGTTTTTTGCGATCGTTTACCGTTTTAAATACATCATCTATAACCTCTTTTGTAGCTACGGAAGGGTCATAAAAAACATCTTGTGTTTTTTTCTTGATGTATTCGTAATCTTCACGTTTGGGGTAACTTTCACCCATAGCATTTTCATATAAACCGGAGCTTCCTGTAATCACAAGTCCCTTAACCTTTTCGGGAAGGAGCTTGGTGTGTAATAAGCCAATATGTCCGCCTAGTGAATTTCCAATGAGCACCACTTTTTCCTCACCCAAATGCGTGATAAAATCTTTTAGGTAATGAGCAAATTGTTTCACGTTCGTTTTTAGCAAGGGCAAATCGTAGAGTGGAAGTTCAGGAATAATAACCTTATAACCTAACGCAGGAAAGTGATTTGCTACCCCGTCAAAGTTGCTTAAACCGCCCATTAAACCGTGTAAGATTATTAATGGGACGCCTTCCCCTTTTTCAAAATATCTATAGCGTCCAGACTCCTTAAGTGAATCGTGCATGTGCTTTTAATGAAACGCAAATATAAGTAATTCTCATCCACTTAGAATCGAATATTTCAATATCACTCAAATTGTAAAACGGTCAATAGTTTGGGTGTTAAAACAGCAGATTTTACTAATACTATGTTGATTTTCAGTAATATAAAACTAATGTATGAGATGTGGTAAAACTTATTAACAATGTGGTAAAAAGTGGTAAAAAGTGGTAAAAATTAATTAATTTTGACTCATTGACTAAAAAATCATGTCACATTTAATAGGGACATACCTGTGTAAAGCCGACCCTAAAGGAAGGGTGAAGATTCCAGCTGCTTTGGCAAAGCAATTGGCGGCTGCGCGCAATCAGGCTTTTGTGGTAAAACGTGCCGTATTTCAACCCTGTTTGGAGTTGTATTCCCTAGAGGAGTGGAATATACTCATGGAAAAAGTCAATAAGCTTAACAGGTTTAAAAAGAAGAATAACGACTTTATTCGACGTTTTACAGCAGGGGTAAAAGTTGTTGAGCTTGATGCTACCGATAGGCTCCAGATTCCTCGTGATTTAGCGCGTATTGCACAAATAGAAAAACAAGTAGTGCTGTCTGCTGCGGTTAATATCATTGAGATTTGGGATGCCGCACAGTATGAAAAAGCTATTGATGAGGCAGCTGTAGATTTTGCTGCCTTGGCAGAAGAAGTAATGGGAGATGATGGAGATGATGTATCATAAGCCGGTGTTGCTGTCCGATTCTGTTGCTGGGTTGCAAATCAAACCCGCTTCGGTTTATGTGGATGCAACGTTTGGCGGCGGCGGTCACTCCAGAGAAATTTTAAGTCAACTTGACGATAAGAGTTTGTTGTTTGCATTTGATCAGGATGAGGATGCGCAACAAAATAGCATTGACGACCCACGCTTTACGTTGATACCTCAAAATTTCAAGCATTTAAAACGGTTTCTTCGTTTTCACAACATAGAAGCTGTTGATGGCATTCTTGCCGATTTGGGTGTGTCTTCTCATCAGTTTGACACTCCAAAAAGAGGCTTTTCCATTCGTTTTGATGGGCCCTTGGATATGCGTATGAATCAGCAGCAGGAGCTTTCTGCTAAAGATGTAGTGAATGGCTATGGTGTTGCTGAGCTGGCAGCTGTATTTTTCAATTATGGTGAGTTGCGCAATGCACGCGCTATTGCCCAGTACATTTCTCAAAATCGACCTACGGAAATAGAAACAACGGAACAGTTGAATGCGTTGCTTTCAGATTTTTTGCCTCGCGGAAACGAAAACAAAGTGCTTGCTAAAATCTATCAGGCATTGCGCATGGAGGTCAACAAAGAAGTTTCGGTATTGCAAGATTTTTTAGTGCAATGCAAAGATGTACTAAAAGTAGGGGGGCGGTTGAGTGTTATCAGCTATCATTCTATCGAAGACCGATTGGTAAAACGCTTTATCCAAAACGGGAATTTCGAGAGCGAACCTGTAAAAGATGCTTTTGGAAATCCAGAAAGAAGTTTTAAAAAGTGTGGTGGACTTCAAGTGCCAACACAAGAAGAAATTAATCATAACAACAGAGCACGAAGCGCAAAATTACGTGTAGCGGAAAGGATATGAAATCAGGGCTTTTAAAATTGCTAAAGGGAACATTTTTGGTGCAAGAAGGTGCCTCCAAAAACTGGCGATTTATCCTGTTTGTCTTCTTTTTGGCGGGGTTGATGATTACGGCATCTCATAAAGTGGATCAAAAGGTTATGCAGATAGCTAAGGCAAATAAAGAACTGCAATCCGTAAGAAGTGAATTTGTGGCTGTTCGCGAGCAGGTGATGCACAAGCGTATGGAAACCCAACTGGCCGCATCTCTTCAGGCTCAAGGAGTTTTTCCACCCGACAAGGCAGCTGTAAAAATAATCGTTCAAGCAGATGAATAAACAGAACAACATGATGTCGCGCAGCTATTTGGTTGTTTTTGTGCTTTTTGTGCTAGGGATGAGTGTGGGCTATCGGTTGGTGTCTTTGCAGCTCACGCAAGGTGACAAATACCGTGAATTTGCCGAAAAACGAAGTGTAAAAAACGTTGAGGTGTTACCAGTTCGTGGAAATATCTATGCTCAAGACGGTAGTCTTTTGGCAACTTCGGTTTCAAAATACAGTATTCATTTTGATGCTGTTACCGTTAGCAACAGAGTATTTCAGCAATATGTTGGAGCTTTAAGTGATTCGTTGTCGGCAATGTTTGGGAAATCCAGTGCCCATTACGCTAAAATGCTGCGCAGTGCCCGTGCCAAAAAAAGCCGTTATCAACTTATTGCCCGTCGATTGTCCTACCCAGAATACCAGCGTATTCGGCAGTTTCCCATGTTCAATTTAGGCGGTGTGCGTGGCGGATGTATTGTGGAACGACAGTTTGTTCGTGATTTGCCGCTTGGAAAAATAGCCGAACGCACCATTGGGTATGAGCAAAAAAATCCGAATGGCACTTTTGTGAAAGTAGGTCTTGAGGGAGCTTATGGACCTACGCTGAGAGGCGAGCCTGGAAGGCAATTGCGGCAGCGCATTGCCAGTGGGCAGTGGAAGCCCATCACCAACGAATATCAGCAAGAACCTGTAGATGGCTTGGATGTTTGGACAACATTGGATATCAACTTGCAAGACGTGGCACATCATGCATTGCTTGGCACATTGGAAAAATATGAAGCCGAACACGGAACGGTTGTGGTAATGGAAACCAAAACCGGAGCGGTGAAGGCCATTTCCAATTTAGGTAGAACAAAAGAGGGTAAATATTTTGAACGCCTAAATTACGCCGTTGGAGAGGCACACGAACCCGGCTCTACATTTAAATTATTTGCCCTTATGGCAGCCCTTGAGGACAAAGTTATAGACACCACGACTATGGTGGATACCGAAAACGGTAAACTCACGTTTTATGGCAAATACCATGTGCGTGATTCTAAAAGGGGAGGCTATGGCGTTATACCAGCAAGTCAGGTGTTTGAGCGTTCTTCAAATACGGGCATTGTAAAACTTATTTATGAAAACTATAAAGACAATCCTTCGCAGTTTACCAACAGGTTGTTGGCACTGGGATTGGACAAGCCGTTGGGCTTGTCGATTTCGGGCGAGGGCACTCCTAAAATTCCACATCCAAAAGATCCCGATTGGAACGGATTGAATTTGCCTTGGATGGCATTTGGGTATGGGGTTTCGCTAACTCCGCTGCAAACCCTTAGTTATTATAACGCGATTGCAAATGGCGGCGAGCTTGTGCTTCCACGGTTTGTTTCATCGGTACGTACCCTAGATGGATCGGTAGTGAAAGCTTTTCCAAAAAAGGTGATAAATCCTGCTATTTGCTCTGACGAGACCTTAGGAAAACTTCAAAAACTCATGGAGGGTGTAGTGAAAAATAAATGGGGTACAGCACGCAATATATATGATAAAACCCTAGCCATAGCAGGCAAAACAGGTACGTGTCAGATAGATTATACCACAGACAACATGCAGTATGTGTCCAGTTTTGTGGGCTATTTCCCGGCATATAATCCAACCTATTCGTGTATTGTGGTGGTGCATAAACCCAACAAAAGAATTGGGTATTACGGCAATGTGGTAGCTGCACCGGTGGTTAAAAAAATTGCGGAAGCTGTAATTCATGATATCCCTAAAAACACAACTTTAAACCTTAGTGCTATCGCAGATTTGTCTCCAGAAAAAGAAATATTACCTGAAACTGATGAGGTCGAATTGGGGCGAA
>CAZSSZ010000102.1:0-5450 GCA_964609755.1 uncultured Flavobacteriaceae bacterium
GTGAAATGCGCGGAACACGTGTGTTTGGTCCTGTAGCACGTGAGCTACGTGACCGCCAGTTTATGAAAATCATTTCACTAGCTCCTGAAGTATTATAATTATGGGAAAGAACAAATTTAAATCCGGAGATAAAGTACGTGTGATTGCAGGCGATCACAAAGGTTCTGAGGGTGAAATTGTATCGCTATTGCGCGAAAAGAACAAAGCGATTGTTTCGGGTGTAAACGTGGTAAAACGCCATACGAAGCCTAACGCACAAAACCCACAAGGGGGCATTGTAGAAAAAGAAGCGCCTATCGCGATTTCTAATCTTTCGTTACTCACAGCAGATGGTCAACCTACTCGTGTTGGCTACCGCTTCGAAGACGGAAAGAAAGTTCGTGTGGCACGTAAAACTAATGAAGCTATTTAAGATGAGTTATCAACCTAGACTTAAAACCGAGTACAAAGAACGTGTGATACCACGCCTCTCAGAGGAGTTTGGCTACAAAAACGTTATGCAAGTACCAAAACTTGAAAAGATTGTACTTAGCCGTGGTGTTGGTGCTGCGGTGGCAGATAAAAAATTAGTTGACCATGCAGTTGAAGAGCTTACCATGATTTCAGGTCAAAAAGCTTTGTCTACGATTTCTAAGAAAGACGTAGCAACATTTAAACTTCGTAAGGGGATGCCCATTGGTGCTAAAGTAACCTTGCGCGGCGATAAAATGTATGAGTTTTTTGATAGATTGGTAACTGCTGCGCTTCCTCGAGTACGTGATTTTCAAGGAGTAAAGGCCGATGGCTTTGACGGCCGTGGGAACTACAATCTTGGGATTCAAGAACAAATTATTTTCCCTGAAGTTGATATCGATAAAGTACACAAAATTTCGGGTATGGATATCACATTTGTAACTTCAGCGGATACTGACAAAGAAGCAAAATCATTGTTAAACGAATTGGGTATGCCCTTTAAGAAAAACTAATATGGCTAAAGAATCAATGAAGGCCCGTGAGGTCAAAAGAGCTAAGCTTGCTGCCAAGTATGCCGATAAACGTGCTGCCCTTAAAGCAGCTGGTGATTACGAGGCATTGCAAAAACTTCCTAAAAACGCATCACCTGTGCGCATGCACAACCGTTGCAAACTTACAGGTCGTCCAAAAGGATATATGCGTCAGTTTGGCCTTTCACGTGTAATGTTTCGTGAGATGGCAAACAAAGGATTAATCCCTGGAGTTAAAAAAGCTAGCTGGTAAATAAAAAGACTATGAATACAGATCCAATTGCAGATTTTTTAACGCGCGTTCGCAATGCGAACAGCGCTGGTCACCGAGTGGTTTCTATTCCTGCTTCTAAATTGAAGTTGGAGATTACCAAAATCTTGTTTGACCAAGGCTATATTCTTAGCTATAAAGAAGAAAAAGACAGCACACAAGGCAGTATCAAAATTGCTTTGAAGTATGACCGAATTACGAAAGAGCCCGTAATCAAAAAATTACAGCGTGTTAGTACGCCTGGTCTTAGACAATATTCGTCTTCGTCAGACCTTCCACGTGTGTTAAACGGATTAGGAATTGCTATTGTTTCTACGTCTCACGGTGTGATGACAGGGAAACAAGCGAAAAAAGAAAATGTTGGTGGAGAAGTACTTTGCTACGTTCACTAAACCTTTAAAAATTGAATTATGTCAAGAATTGGTAATAATCCTATTGCACTCCCAGACGGCGTAACGGTTGATATTCAACCCGATGTAATTACCGTTAAGGGAAAACTAGGCGAGCTTTCACAGCCTTATGATGCTGTTAGCATTGCACAAGAAGAAGGGCAGTTGTTGGTAACGCGTCCATCTGAAAGTAAAGAACATAAGGCAAAGCACGGTTTGTATCGTGCGCTAGTTGCTAATATGGTACAAGGTGTTACAGAAGGCTTTACTAAAGAATTGGAATTGGTTGGGGTAGGATATCGTGCTTCTAATCAAGGTCAGAAACTCGATTTGGCGCTTGGTTTCTCTCACAACATTGTGTTTGAATTGCCTAGCGAAGTCAAATTGGAAACCGTTTCTGAAAAAGGTAAAAATCCAATCATCAAACTGAGTTCACACGACAACCAACTGGTAGGTTCTATTGCAGCGAAAATTCGTTCGTTCCGCAAGCCAGAGCCTTACAAAGGAAAAGGAGTGAAGTTTGTTGGAGAAGTTATTAGAAGAAAAGCAGGTAAGTCTGCATAAGCATAAGTAGGGATATGAAAATGAATAAAACCCAACGTAGACAACGTATTCAAAAGCGCTACCGCGACGCGGTTCTCGGTACTGCCGACGTGCCACGTATGTCTATCTTTAGAAGCAATAAAGAAATTTACGCGCAAATTATCAACGACGAATCTGGGGTTACCCTTGCATCGGTATCTTCACGCGATAAAGAATTTGCCGAGCACAGTGGAACAAAAAGCGAGCTTGCCCAAAAAGTGGGTAAAGCTATAGGCGAAAAGGCAGTTGCTGCCGGTATTTCTGCCATTCGTTTTGACCGCGGAGGCTATTTGTATCACGGACGTGTGAAGTCACTTGCTGACGGAGCACGCAAAGCAGGATTAAACTTTTAAGTATGTATCAAGATTATAATAATGTAGAATTTGTAAAACCCGGGGGTCTTGAACTCAAAGATCGTTTGGTAGGCGTACAACGTGTTACTAAGGTTACAAAAGGTGGACGTGCTTTTGGGTTCTCTGCTATTGTGGTAGTAGGTGACGAAAACGGCGTAGTAGGCCAAGGACTTGGAAAATCTAAAGAGGTTTCTGAAGCTATTGCCAAAGCTGTTGAAGACGCTAAAAAGAATTTGGTACGTATTCCTATCAACAACGCAACACTTCCTCACGAACAAAAAGGGAAGTATGGTGGTGCCCGTGTTTTTCTTAAACCTGCATCTGAGGGAACTGGAGTTATCGCTGGTGGTGCTGTGCGTGCAGTACTTGAAGCTGTTGGTATACACAACGTACTTTCTAAGTCGCAGGGGTCGTCTAACCCACACAACGTGGTAAAAGCCACTTTTGATGCATTGTTGCAGTTACGCGATGCCAACACTGTTGCAAAGCAACGTGGTATTTCACTCGAAAAAGTATTTAACGGATAAGGAAATGGCAAAGATTAAAGTTACACAGGTTAGAAGTAATATCAAGCGTCCTGAAGACCAAAAACGTACGCTAGTTGCCTTAGGGTTACATCGCATTGGTCAAGTGGTAGAGCACGATGAAACTGATGTGATTAAAGGAATGATTAACAAAGTAAAACACTTGGTAACCGTTCAAAACGCATAATATGGAATTAGGAAACTTAAAGCCAGCAAAAGGCGCAGTTAAAGGCGGAAGCAAACGTCTTGGTAGAGGAGAGGGTTCCGGATCTGGTGGCACGGCTTCACGTGGTCACAAAGGGGCAAAATCTCGTTCGGGATACTCAAAGAAAATAGGTTTTGAAGGCGGTCAAATGCCCTTGCAACGACGTGTGCCTAAGTTTGGATTTACCAATATCAATCGAAAAGAATACGCAGGTATTAACTTAGATAAACTTCAAGTACTTGTTGATGATAAAAAAATCAAAGGAAGTCTTGATTTCGATACTATGGTTCAGTTGCGTTTGGTAGGCAAAAACGACTTGGTTAAAATCCTAGGTCGTGGCGAGTTGTCTGCGAAGCTAAAAGTAAGTGCCCACAAATTTACAGCATCGGCAAAAGCGGCTATTGAAGCTGCCGGCGGCGAAGCGATTACGATATAACAAATGAAACGATTTTTAGAAGTCTTATCGAATATTTGGAAAATTGAAGAGCTCAAAACGCGTATAGGGGTAACACTTGGGTTGCTTGTCGTATACCGTATTGGTGCCCAAGTAGTACTTCCCGGAATAGACCCTATACAATTGTCTGAACTTGCCAACCGTACGGGTGGTGGCGGACTTTTGGGTGTATTGAACATGTTTACCGGAGGTGCATTTGCTAACGCTTCTGTTTTTGCATTGGGCATCATGCCTTATATTTCGGCTTCTATTGTTGTTCAGTTGATGGGAATTGCAATTCCATATTTGCAAAAACTCCAAAAAGAAGGAGAAAGCGGACGTCGTAGAATTAACCAAATTACACGGTGGTTAACTATCGCCATTTGTATTTTTCAAGCACCGGCGTATTTATACTCTCTAGGTGCATTGGGTGTTCCCGATTCAGCTTTTGTACTTGGCAAAGGTCTTGGATTTATTGTGCCCTCTGTTATTATTTTGGTAACGGGTACCGTTTTTGCCATGTGGCTGGGAGAAAAAATTACAGATAAGGGGATTGGAAATGGTATTTCGTTATTGATCACTGTAGGTATCGTGGCTACGCTTCCGATGTCGTTTGCGCAAGAGTTTGTTTCTCGTGTGACCGAAAATAACGGTGGTCCTATTGTTATTCTCATTGAAACTATTGTTTGGGTTGCCATCAATGCTGTTTGTATCTTATTGGTAATGGCAGTACGTCAAATCCCAGTACAATATGCACGTAGAACTGCATCTGGAGGTATTGACAAAAATCAAATTGGGGCTCGTCAGTATATCCCATTAAAACTAAATGCATCTGGTGTGATGCCTATCATTTTTGCTCAAGCTCTTATGTTTGCTCCGGCAGCATTAGGTCGTTTGGCGGGCGATAGTGAAGTTGGACAATGGTTTCAAGCATCATTCTCTGATATTTTTGGATTGTGGTACAATATTTTATTTGCTGTATTGATCATCGTATTTACCTATTTCTATACCGCCATTACGGTTCCAACCAACAAAATGGCTGATGATTTAAAGCGCAGTGGAGGCTTTGTTCCTGGAGTACGTCCCGGAACGGAAACCGCAGATTATCTAGACCGCATTATGTCGCAAATTACATTTCCTGGATCAATTTTTTTGGCAGCTGTGGCAGTATTGCCAGCAGTTGTATATCACTTATTTGGGATGCAACAGGGTTGGGCATTGTTCTATGGAGGAACCTCATTGCTTATTATGGTAGGCGTTGCGATAGATACCATTCAGCAAATCAATGCATATTTGCTTAACCGTCATTATGATGGTTTGATGAAGACTGGAAGTAAACGTAAATCAGCAGGGATTTAATGGCAAAGCAAGCAGCAATAGAGCAAGACGGCCAAATCATCGAGGCACTTTCTAACGCAATGTTCCGCGTAGAGTTAGAAAATGGTCACGTGGTTACGGCACACATTTCGGGCAAAATGCGCATGCACTATATCAAATTGTTGCCGGGAGATAAAGTAAAATTGGAAATGTCGCCTTACGATTTGTCAAAGGCACGCATTACCTATAGATATTAAAATATGAAAGTTAGAGCATCACTTAAAAAAAGAAGCGCCGACTGCAAGATTGTACGTCGCAACGGACGCTTATACGTAATCAACAAAAAGAACCCTAGGTTCAAACAAAGACAAGGATAATTATGGCTAGAATTTC
>CAZSSZ010000103.1:0-5434 GCA_964609755.1 uncultured Flavobacteriaceae bacterium
CCGAAAGTGAAGGTTTTGAACTTATGCTTGACATTCAAGTGGTGGATACACAAAACAGCAGTTTAAATGTATTCGCTAATGGTGCTTACGCTAAAACTACGGTTACTGACCTAAACGGCATTACACAAGTTGGTGCAGGCGGTGGGTTGCCAATTGGAACAGGAACGTTCTTGTTACGCCATGCGTTAAACCAACAGGCGGGTGCCGCATGGGTATTCCGTCAAATGTATAACGAAGCAGGCGAGCCGGTTTACAACGCATTTGCCGACCTAAACCAAGACGGTGTCATTACCAATGCAGACCGTTATTTACGTCCGATGCGTCCCAATTATACGTTCGGATTTGGGTTTAACTTTAACTACAAAAAGTTATCGTTAAGTTCTAGCTTAAGAGGGCAATATGGCGGGCAAGTTTATAATGCCAGAAGGCTAACTTCAGGATTTACAGAGCGTCCTGTACCTGGACAGAACGTTAGGGTGCTGAGCAATGTGCTAAACTTCTATAGCGGAGCAGCAAATCCAATCATTTTCGATCAGAAAAATTTTGTTCCTTTATCTGATTATTTCTTAGAAGATGCGAGCTTTATTCGCTGCGAGAACATCACGCTTGGTTATGCGTTTGAGCCGTTAAGCAACGGCACGCAAATTCAAGCTTCTTTTACAGTAAACAACGCGTTTCTTATTACCAAATATTCGGGACAAGATCCTGAAAACTTTGGCGGTATAGACAATAATTTCTATCCACGACCACGTGTATTTACACTAGGGCTAAACTTTGACTTTTAATTAAGATGAACATGAAAAAAATACTTTTGATCTTTTTTGTTGCAACGCTAGCGGTTAGCTGTGTTGACGACTTAGACACCAAGCCGGAAATTGACTTAACCCTAGAGGAATTGCTTAAGCAAGACCCCAATGCGGTTAACGGAATTTTATCGCGCTTGTATGGTTCTTTTGCCCTTTCGGGTGCCGATGGTCCGGGCTCTTCGGATATTGATGATGATGCAGGTGAATCTCCTTTTTTACGTGGGATTGTAAATCTGCAAGACTTTACTGCCGACGGGCTTAAAAACCGTTGGGGCGATGATGGCTTAGACCAATTAACAACCACGTCTAACTGGGATGAAAACAATAAATTCTTCCGTTATATGTATAACCGAATTTATTATACCATTCCGCAAGCAAACAACCTCATCAATATATTGGGTAGCATCGAAGTGGAAAACAAATCGCAGATAGAGGGCGAAGTACGTTTCTTACGTGCTTTGGCGTACTACTATTTGATAGACTGCTTTGGAAAAGGTGTTTTGGCAACCGAAGAGAATTTCGGTCAGTCTGCACCCCTACCTGAAGTATCACGCACAGAGCTTTACAACTATGTGGAAAGCGAGTTACTTGCCGTTGAAGGCTTGTTGGCAGACACCAATTCGTATGGTAGAGCCGATAAAGCTGCTGCGCAGTTTTTATTGGCGCGTTTATATATGAATGCGGAAGTATACACAGGGACGGCACAATTTGACAAAGCACTTAACTATGCCGAAAAGGTAATTACTGGAAGTGGACACACGCTTGCGCCAGAGTTTTTGCAAAACTTCTCTGGTGATAACCATACTTCTCCTGAAATTATTTTCCCGCTTATTGCTGACGCTGACGTAAGCCAGAGCTATGGAAACACCACATATATTGTAAATGGAAGTCTTTCGGGTGAAACGATGACGCTTTCAGATTACGGTGCTACTGACGGCTGGGGAGGTCACCGCGCTTCAAAAGGATGGTACGGGCTTTTTGCAGCAGATGCTGCCGGATTGGCTGCTTCTTCTGACAAACGCGCGCATTTGTTTTGGACAGGTGGTCATGCTTACGAAATGGATGACTATAAAGAGTGGACAAATGGTTTTCCCTCGATAAAGTTTAGAAACAAAGCCTTCACGAATCCTACGGGAACCAACACGAGTTTTTCCAGTACGGATTTCCCATTATTCCGTTTGGCTGATGCATACCTCATGTATGCTGAAGCTCATGTACGCGGTGGTGGTGGTGTTGCAGAAACCGCATTAAAATACGTAAATGATGTGCGTACACGCGCTGGAGCTACTGCCATTACGGCTGCTGAACTTACAGCCGACTTTATCTTGGATGAACGCGGGCGCGAACTCAATTTAGAGGGGGTGCGTCGTTCCGACCTCATCCGAAATGGAAAGTTCACTGGCGGAAGCTATACCTGGCCTTGGAAAGGAAACAATGTTAGTGGAGCATCTATTTCAGATGACTATAAATTGTTCCCCATCCCGCAACGCTCTTTAGAAGCAAACCCTAACCTAACACAAAATCCTGGATACTAAAACTTAAAAAAATGAAAACTGAATTTAAAAACCTTTTAATAAAAATCGTACTTCCGGTGGCACTATTATTTGTTGCTGTTGGTTGTGAAAATGAAGATGATGGACCATTATTTACGGTTCAAGAACCAAGTGAAACCGTTGGTTTTGTTAATGACTTTTTGGGTGAATATTTAATATCTCCAGAAACCAAAGACAACATTGCTGAACGTTTACTTTGGAACACCCCATCATTTGGTGGTGTAACTGCTGTTGACTTTAAAATTGAAGGCTCAAACACCAATCAATTTAACAGTACAGATGCTGGATATTTTACTTTTAGCACAAATGCAACGAACTATGCCGTTACTGTTCAAGCACTACTAGACATTGCTGATGCCCTTGATTTAAGTGGTAACCCTGATTCTGGTAAAGATGCTTCGGGCACTGCTTATTTGCGGGTTACAGCTAGCGTTGGCGACCCGACAAATTCAAATGGATTTAGTACGGTTTCTGAAGTGAAAGAAATTACCATCACTATGGTTGAAGTGGTTAGCCAAGAAGAGCCTGCCCCCACACTTGCCGTTGCTGGAGGGTATCAAGGATGGTCTCCAAAAGATGCACCGCTACTTGCTGCCAGTGGACCAAATAAAACAGATTTTGAAGGATTTGTTTATATGACTGCTGGAGAATTTAAATTTGTAGCTTTTGATGAAGCTAAGGGCTACCATGACTGGAGTGCCGACGACTGGGGCAAAAGCAAAACAGCTGGCGATGGTGTATTAGACAAAGAAGGTGATTCTGACAATGTTTCTGTTGCCGAAGAAGGGCTATATTATATTCAGGTGGATACTGGAGCAAAAACCTATGCCGTCACAAAAACTGATTTTAGAATTATTGGGGATGCAACTCCAACAGGTTGGGGCGCTGATACACCTTTAATCTATGACAGCACTGCCAAAACATTGAGTATTGACATCAATCTTACAAAAGGAAATAAGTACAAGATTCGTTCAACCGATGATTGGTCTTGTCAGTTTCCGCGTCAATTTGGTCCAGATACCGATGGGGATGGTTACTTAGACACTAAAGATGGTGATTGGGTTCACGAAGGAGACACGGGCACATATCGTGTAACTTTAGACGTATTTACTGCTAGAAAATACACTATAACTGTAACGAAATTGTAATCGTTTAAAATCAAAATATGCAAAACTCCTAGGGCGTTAAAATACTAATGGTCTGGGAGTTTTTTTTCTTTATGAAACCAAATTTTACACTTCTCGTTTTGTTGTTTTTTGTCGTTTTTTCCAACGCACAAGAGCAAACCGCAACCATAACAATTTCGCCTGAAAAGTTTAATGAAGATGATACGGTTACATTAACCTTTAGCGGCATAGACCCTTCATTGTGGAGCGTTAACGATTTATATATCTGGTCTTGGTATTACACCAATAGCAGTAGCGTTGCGGCTGGGGACGCCCCTAATAATGGTTCGTGGGAAAGTTCCTCCGAAGCACAAAAATTAACCAACAATGGAGATGGCACCTACTCTTTTACTATGGTTCCAACGAGTTTTTATGGAGCCACAAATATTACCAAAGCTGGTATTTTGGTCAAAGCTAAAGATGGCACTGGCAATAAAAAAACACAAGACATGTTTTTTGATGTTGGCAAGGTTGTTCTCGATGTTTTATCACATACCAGTTTTCCTTTAGTTGTACAGCCCAATATAAATAACTCAATTCAAGTAGAGCTAAAATCCAGTGGCTCCCCTATACCTGCAAGTTTTGTGGTATATTACAACAATGCTCAAATTGCCAGTGGCATGGGCTTTACTTCTTATTCATTCGATTTAAATGTAACTCAAAGTGGCACGCTTAAAATTGTTGGGACCGATGATGTTTGGTCTGAAAAAACAAACGAATCCGCCGAAATAGAAATTGCCGTTGAAGTCGCTCCAACAGTACCTCAACAAGCAATCCCAACAGGCTTACAAGAAGGGATCAACTACCACACTGATACCTCAAAAGCCACACTAGTGCTTAATGCACCAAATAAAGACTATGTCTACGTGGCGGGTAGTTTTAACAACTACACCACTAGCAGTACTTACTTAATGAAGAAAGATCCCAATTCCGACTTGTTTTGGCTCGAACTTACAGGGCTAACCCCAGGCGAAATCTACCACTATCAATATTGGGTTTACGACACTACCCCCGTAGCCAACAGCCCTGCCATTGTAAAAACCGCTGATCCCTATTCTACACTGGTCTTATCGCCTTTTGATGACGACTATATTCCAGCAACTTCCTATCCAAACCTTCCTGCCTACCCCACAGGACAAGAACGTGAAGTTACCGTTTTGCAAACCGCACAAGCTGCATACAACTGGCAAGTGCCCAATTTCCAAAAACCCGCCAAGGAAGACCTCGTCATTTATGAGGTGCTTATTCGGGATTTTGATGCGAACCGTTCTTTTCAAGACCTCATCGACCGCGTGTTGTATTTTAAAAATTTGAACATTAATGCCATTCAACTGATGCCCGTAATGGAGTTTGAAGGCAACGAAAGCTGGGGCTATAACACAGCGTTCCACATGGCACTAGATAAATTTTATGGTACCCCCGAAAAGTTTAAAGAGCTCGTAGACACCTTCCACCAAAACGGGATTGCCGTGATTTTGGATTTGGCGATTAACCACGCCTATGGGCGTGCCCCTGGAGTACGTATGTGGATGGACGACCCAGACGGCAACGGTTGGGGAGATCCCTCGAGTGAAAACCCCTATTTTAATGAAGAACCCAAACACAGTTATAACGTAGGTAGCGATTTTAATCATCAATCTACGATGACAAAAAACTTTACAAAAAGGGTTATAAAGCATTGGATAGAGGAATATAAAATTGACGGATTTCGTTGGGATTTAACCAAAGGATTTACCCAAAACTGTACCGCCAACGATGAAGGCTGTACTGGAAACTACCAAGCGGATCGCGTAGCGGTACTCAAAGAATACGCCGACTATTCCTGGTCGTTGGATGCCAACCACTATGTGATTTTTGAACATCTGGGCGGCGATACCGAGGAAAAAGAATGGGCAGATTACCGCCTAAA
>CAZSSZ010000104.1:0-5431 GCA_964609755.1 uncultured Flavobacteriaceae bacterium
ATACCGATATCTTTGAAATGGATGCCGATTTTTCACATCCTCCAAATGCACTTGCGCCAATGCAGGAGGTACTGCAACAAAATTTAGCTGATATGGTGGTAGGGTCAAGATACAAGGAGGGCATACGAGTTCGTGATTGGCCCTTAAGTAGAATCGCCCTTTCGGTTGGAGCATCGCTCTATGTTAAATTGATTACGGGGCTCCCTGTGGCAGATCCAACGGCGGGATTTGTGGGCTATCATGCCAAAGTACTTCGCGCATTGGATTTAGAAGACATTCGATTTAGGGGCTATGCTTTTCAAATTGCACTTAAATTTTGGGCGTGGAAAAAAGGCTTTCGTATTGCCGAATTCCCTATTATTTTTACCGACAGAACTAGGGGCGATTCAAAAATGAATACCTCCATTATTAGCGAAGCGATTTTTGGGATAATTGCCATGAAATGGCGTAGTCTGTTTAAAAAAAGTTAGGGTAAATATGATATTGATTAAAGGAGCTCAAGTAGTAAACGAGGGAAAAATAGCTCAATTAGATGTGCTCATCGACGGTGAGCGCATTGAAAAAGTTGCCCCCTCAATTTCTGTTACTTCTGAAATGAAGGTTATTAATGCCCATGGCAAACACCTTTTGCCGGGTTGCATAGATGATCAAGTGCATTTCCGCGAACCCGGGCTAACACATAAAGCTACCATTGGTACAGAATCTAAAGCCTGTGTTGCAGGTGGGATTACCTCATTTTTGGAAATGCCCAACACCAATCCACAAACGACCTCTGCCGATGCCTATGCCAAAAAGCTGGAGGTTGCTGCTCAAACCTCGTGGGTGAATTATGGGTTTATGTTTGGTGGCACCAACGATAATTTGGAGCAGATAATTGCTGTTGACCCCAAAACCACACCTGCGCTCAAATTATTTTTAGGTTCTTCAACAGGGAATATGCTTGTGGATAATCCCGATACGCTTCGAGAAATTTTCGCTAATTTCAAATTGCCCATTGCCGTACATTGTGAAGATGAGCAAACCATCAGAACCAATTTGGCAGCACATATTGAAACCTATGGTGATGACATTCCCATTGCCTGTCACCCCATTATTCGTTCAGAAGAAGCCTGTTATCTGTCTTCCTCAAAAGCAATTGCCTTAGCCAAAGAAACTGGTGCACGGCTACATGTATTCCATTTGTCAACAGCCAAAGAAACCGCTTTGTTTTCCAATGATTTACCCTTAGCACAAAAACAGATTACGGCCGAGGTTTGTATTCATCATTTGTGGTTTTCGGACGAGGATTATGCCAAAAAAGGAACGCATATTAAGTGGAATCCTGCTGTAAAAACAGCTCAAGATCGTGAGGGATTGTGGGAGGCACTAAACGATGACCGCATAGACATAATTGCTACCGACCATGCGCCACATACGCTAGACGAAAAAAATCAACCTTACACCAAATCCCCTTCGGGTGGTCCCATGGTGCAACACGCACTTCCAGTGCTTTTGGAATGTGTGCAACAGGGGAAAACCACTCTTGAAAAGGTCGTAGAAAAAATGTGTCATAATCCAGCTATTTTGTTTGATATCGAACACCGTGGGTATATTCGCGAAGGCTATTTTGCCGATTTGGTTTTGGTAGACATCCAACAAGCGCAAACCGTTACACTTGAAAATGTATTGTACAAATGCGGCTGGTCGCCTTTAGAAGGAACTACTCTAAGAGGAACGGTTACGCATACATTTATTAACGGAAGCTTGATGTACGAAAATGGGGTATTTGTAAACACATCAAAAGCAAAAGCATTAACCTTTTCCCGATGAAAAAACGAATAGTTCTATTGCTTATAGTATTGTTTTTTGGCTGCGCTCAAGAACGGATTCCTAAACCCGAACCCTTACTTTCTTTGGAGCAAATGACCAATTTCCATGTAGACTTAGCCTTGCTTAACGCAGCGTCAAGCTATGAGACCGACAGTTTTGTTCCTATGGATTCACTCTATGCATTCCACAGAATAGACAGCATTACTTTTGCTAAAAACCATATCTATTATGCGTCTAAACCAAAGGTGTATATTAAAATATTTGAGGAGGTAAAAACCACATTGGAAAGCATGGAGGAAGTGGACACTTTACCCGAATTAGAAAAGTCACTCAGCATAGAATAAATGCACACTCCCTTTTACGTTCGTTTGTAGAGGTTTATATTTGCTAAAATTTGATTCATGGCATCATTTGTTGAAGAACTTACATGGCGCGGAATGGTGCACGACATCATGCCCGAAACAGAGGCTACTCTTGCCAAAGGCATGACTGCAGGATATATTGGATTTGATCCCACAGCAGATTCATTACACATTGGCAGCTTGGTGCAAATCATGATTTTGATGCACTTTCAACGCTATGGGCACAAACCCTATGCACTTGTTGGAGGGGCTACTGGAATGATTGGCGATCCTTCTGGTAAATCGGCGGAACGAAACTTGCTAGACAATGAAACGCTACAGCGCAATTGCGAGGGACTTGAAAAACAACTTGCCAAATTTTTGGACTTTGATAGCACCAAAGAAAATGGTGCAGTTCTGGTCAACAACTACGACTGGATGCAATCGTTTAGTTTGATTGATTTTGCTCGTGATATTGGCAAGCATCTCACTGTAAATTATATGATGGCAAAGGATTCGGTAAAAAAACGCCTTGGCGCCGATGCCAAAGAAGGGATGTCTTTTACAGAATTTACCTATCAACTTATTCAGGGGTATGATTTTCTTCACCTCTATCAGCACCACAATTGCCTACTGCAAATGGGTGGCAGCGATCAGTGGGGAAATATTACCACAGGCACTGAGCTCATTCGAAGAAAACTTGCCGGGAAAGCCTATGCACTTACCTGTCCGTTGATTACCAAAGCTGACGGCACCAAATTTGGGAAAACAGAAAGTGGAAATGTATGGCTTGACCGCGAGAAAACCTCGCCGTATAAGTTTTACCAATATTGGTTGAATGCCTCTGATGAGGATGCCGAAAAGTACATTAAGATTTTTACGTTTTTGAGTAAAAATGAGATTGAATCGCTTATAGTAACGCATCGTGAAGCCCCGCACCAACGCCAACTGCAACGCAAACTGGCACAAGAAGTTACCACAATGGTGCATAGCGCAGCAGATGTGGAGCGCGCCGAGCAGGCAGCCCAAATTTTATTTGGCAAAGCCACTGCCGAAACCCTAAAAACGTTAGACGCACAAACGTTGTTGGATGTTTTTGAAGGAGTGCCTCAAGCAGAAGTTTCTGCCGATGTGCTTTCTGCTGATGGACTTGGTATAATAGATGCTTTGGCAGGAAGTACAGGCTTTTTAAAATCGAATGGAGAAGCGCGCCGCGCGCTAAAAGAAAATTCCATTTCGGTAAATAATGAAAAGGTTACTGAAGCCAAAAAAATCACCACAGAAGACCTGATTTGTGACCGTTATGTACTCATGCAACGCGGTAAGAAAAACTACTTTTTACTGGTAGTTACGCCGTCATAAGCGAACACCCTCGCACATCTGAAGCATCAAAACGCCCAAGGACCTCAAAGGATCCGTTTTCGTAGCATTTTCCTAAGTCTTGGGTGGCAATAAATGCACAGGAATCTTTGTTGGAAAGGTCAATGATATTTAGTCCGCCTGAACCCGTTTTGCGAACCATTTTTGGGTCATGCACATCTCGAACAAAAACTCGCATACTTGGCGAAGCCTCAAAAATGCCATTCCCCAAGGAATAGGCTTGTGAAAGGAGTTCAGTCATACCGTATTCACTGTGAATGGTTTTTACGCCAAAGCCCTTTTTGAGTTGGTTGTGCAATTCTTCTCTGATAAGTTCTTTTCGCCTGCCTTTCATTCCGCCGGTTTCCATAACGGTAGTGTGTTGGAGGTCTAGCGGAAACGCCTCACAAAAATCAAGTAGCGCAAAACTTACCCCAATCAGGAGAGCTTTTTGTTTTCTGTGATTTAAAGCTGTTAAGGCACGATGCAAAGCTTCAAATTGATTTAAATAAAACCCGCTGTATTCCTTTTTGGCGTCTTGAATCAAATCTTTACACATATACACCAACGAGGCATTTGGGCGTTCGAGGTAGCCAGGCAATAGTGCTAAAATATGATAGTCGGAAGGGGAGCCATAGAAATGGGTAAATCCAGCACGAAAACTTTCCTCATAGGTTTGTAGCGATGCTACATGGTGTTGGCTGACCGCCCCGCCTGTTCCAGAACTTTCAAAAACCAGTTCAGTTTTTTCTGAACAACTCACGCGGTGCGACTTAAAAAGCTCAATGGGTAAAAAAGGAATATCGGTAAGCGATTGCACATCCCCAGGGTTAGCATTTATCAAATCGCAATAAGAACGATATACGACATTGTGCTCGTATTGATAGGCAAAAAGCGATAAGGCTTGTTTTTTGAAGGCTTGCATGACCATCCAAAAGTATTGATGATTTTTTAATATTGGATAACAAAAACCTATTTGTATTTTTTTACTTTTGTTAAGACTACAGTCTAAGCAATGAAAAAAAAGCACACACGGATTTTATTGGTTGATGACGAGCCAGATATACTTGAGATTTTGGAGTACAATCTTACATCTGAAGGCTATCAGGTTGATACGGCAAAAAATGGACTTGAAGCCCTAAAAAAAGCTGATGAATGGAAACCTCATTTGGTGCTTTTGGACGTTATGATGCCTGAAATGGACGGGATTGAAACCTGTGAGAAATTGCGTAATAATCCAAATTTATCAGATGTACTTATTGTTTTCTTGACTGCGCGTAGCGAGGATTACTCTCAGGTTGCAGGTCTTGAGGCTGGTGCCGACGATTATATTACCAAGCCCATAAAACCTAAGGTTTTGATGAGTAAAATCAAAGCGATGTTGCGCCGTTTTAAAGAATCCGATGTCAGTACTGAACTTGTTGAGGCGGGCGATCTGGTTATTAATCGTGAAGAATATAAAATTGTATATAAAGGGAAAGAAATTATGCTGCCCCGAAAAGAATTTGAGCTGATTTCGTTGCTTGCATCTAAGCCCAACAAGGTATTTGAACGTGAAGAAATTCTGAACCGTGTTTGGGGCAATGAGGTTGTTGTAGGCGGTAGAACCATTGATGTTCATATTCGAAAACTCAGAGAAAAAGTCGGCGACCAACACTTTAAAACGGTAAAAGGAGTGGGCTACAAATACGTAGTGTAATATGCCTAAAAAACCACTCAAGGCGTACCGGTTTTCACTCACTCTATCTCTGCTGATAACCCTTTTTGTTATAGTTCTTAACGCAGGGCTGCTGTTGTTGTTTTTTGACGAAAGCCAACTTACAAAAGACAACATACTCCCAATAGTTTTGTCGAGTATTGTCATTTTTTTGGTTTGTTTTTTGCTTTTAAATTTTGGAGTCGAAAAATTTATTTAAATTTTT
>CAZSSZ010000105.1:0-5431 GCA_964609755.1 uncultured Flavobacteriaceae bacterium
AACAAAAAGAACCCTAGGTTCAAACAAAGACAAGGATAATTATGGCTAGAATTTCCGGAGTAGATATTCCCAAACAAAAAAGAGGCGTTATATCGCTTACCTATATTTATGGGGTAGGTGGCAGCCGTGCTAAAGCAATTTTAGCCACTGCTGGTGTTGATGAAGACAAAAAAGTAAACGAGTGGAACGACGATGAAATCGGGCGTATTCGTGACGCAGTATCTGCCTACACTATTGAAGGAGAACTTCGTTCAGAAACGCAACTGAACATCAAACGATTGATGGATATTGGTTCGTTTCGTGGAATTCGTCATCGTATCGGTTTACCGCTACGTGGTCAGCGTACGAAAAATAATTCACGTACTCGCAAAGGAAAACGTAAGACCGTTGCTAACAAGAAGAAAGTAACGAAATAAAGCATAACACATGGCTAAATCAAGTTCAAAAAAGCGTAAAGTGGTGGTGGAAGCCTTTGGCGAAGCCCACATCAACGCATCGTTTAACAACATTATTGTTTCGCTAACCAACAGCAAGGGTGAAGTAATTTCGTGGTCTTCTGCCGGAAAAATGGGCTTTAGAGGATCTAAGAAAAACACACCTTATGCTGCACAGCTTGCTGCGGAAGATGCTGCGAAAGTGGCACAAGAAGCAGGTTTGCGAAAGGTTAAAGTTTTTGTGAAGGGACCCGGTAATGGACGCGAGTCTGCTATCCGTACCATTCACAATGGCGGTATTGAAGTTACTGAAATTGTTGATGTAACACCAATGCCACACAACGGGTGTCGTCCACCTAAAAGACGAAGAGTATAATTTTAATTCCGCCGGCGAAGGATAGACCTTAATTCTCGGCACAATTTTTAAACAATGGCAAGATATACTGGTCCTAAGACTAAAATCGCACGTAAGTTCGGCGAAGCTATTTTCGGCGACGACAAAGCGTTTGAAAAACGCAACTACCCTCCGGGACAACACGGTAACAACCGTCGTAGACCCAAAAAATCGGAATATGCTATCCAGCTTATGGAAAAGCAAAAAGCTAAATTTACCTATGGTATTTTGGAGCGCCAATTCCGCAATCTGTTTGTTAAAGCTAACGCGAGTAAAGGAGTGACTGGTGAAGTCCTTTTACAACTTTGTGAGTCGCGTCTTGATAACGTAGTATACCGTTTGGGGATTGCACCTACACGTAGCGCAGCACGCCAATTGGTAGGGCATCGTCACATTACACTAAACGGTGAAATCATGAACATTCCATCTTGTCATGTAAAAACTGGCGACGTGATTGGCGTTCGTGAAAAATCAAAATCATTAGATGTTATTGAGCGCTCGCTTTCTGTTGCAAACCACGACCTCGAATGGTTGACGTGGAACGATGCAACATTTGAAGGCACACTGGTTTCTGTTCCTACCCGTGAGCAAATCACTGAAAACATAAAGGAACAACTAATCGTCGAATTGTATTCAAAATAATCCTATGGCACTATTTAATTTTCAAAAACCAGACAAGGTAATCATGATTGAATCGGATGAATTTGAAGGTATCTTCGAGTTTCGTCCACTAGAACCTGGCTATGGGCTTACAGTTGGTAACGCACTCCGTCGTGTGATGCTTGCATCGCTTGAAGGTTTTGCAATTACTTCGGTTCGTATCGATAAAGTGGATCATGAATTTTCTACGCTTCCTGGAGTTGTTGAAGATGTTACTGAAATCATCTTGAACTTTAAGCAAGTTCGTTTTAAACAACAAATTGATACAGTAGAAAGCGAAACGGTTAATGTTGCTGTGGCAAACCAAAAGCAACTTACTGCAGGAGATTTGCAGAAATTTATTTCAGGTTTCCAGGTGTTAAATCCCGATTTGGTGATTTGCAATATGGACGAGAGCGTTGCACTTAACTTTGAGTTTACTATCGAGAAAGGACGTGGTTACGTTCCCGCTGAGGATAACAAAAAGGCTACTGCACCTATTGGTACCATTGCTATTGACTCTATCTACACTCCTATCAAGAATGTAAAATACACTATTGAGAATTTCCGTGTAGAGCAAAAAACAGATTACGAAAAACTTATTTTCGAAATCGTAACAGACGGGTCGATTCATCCAAAGGATGCGTTAACTGAAGCAGCTAAAACATTGATTCATCATTTTATGTTGTTCTCTGACGAGCGTATTACACTTGAAGCAGACGAAATTGCACAAACTGAGACTTACGACGAAGAATCATTGCACATGCGTCAATTGCTAAAGACGCGTCTAATTGACATGGATTTGTCTGTTCGTGCATTGAATTGTTTAAAGGCTGCAGAAGTAGACACCCTTGGCGATCTTGTGTCGTTTAACAAGAGTGATCTGATGAAGTTTAGAAACTTTGGAAAAAAATCCCTTACCGAGTTAGAAGAATTGGTTATTGCCAAGGGATTGAACTTCGGTATGGATTTGGCAAAGTACAAATTGGATAAAGACTAATTCCGCAATAGCTAGTAATTATGAGACACGGAAAAAAAGTAGCCCATTTAGGGCGTACCAATACCCACAGAAAAGCGATGCTTGCCAATATGGCAGCTTCGCTAATTGAGCACAAACGTATCAATACTACTGTTGCGCGTGCCAAAGCACTCAAAACATTTATTGAACCGCTTATTACACGTTCGAAAGAAGATACAACACACAACCGCCGTATTGCCTTTAGAGCATTGCGTAACAAATATGCTGTGACGGAATTGTTCCGCACGGTTTCCGAAAAGATAGGTGATCGTCAAGGGGGGTATACCCGCATCATTAAGTTAGGGAACCGTTTAGGGGATAACGCTGATATGGCACTTATTGAATTGGTAGACTTCAATGAGGTGTATGAAACGGCGAAACCTAAGAAAAAGTCGCGCAGGCGTAGTAGTAAAAAAGCTGATGTACCTGTGACTGAGGTTGCCGAAGCACCTGTAGAAGAAGTTGAAACTGCTGTCGAGTCGGTGGCACCTGAAGCAACTGCTGAAACTTCTGAAGCGGATACTGCTGAAAAAGAGGCACCTCAAACAGATGCCGCAACTGAAGACGAAAATAAGGCAGAATAATTTTCAACAGCCTTTTGATAAAAACAAAGGATAAACCCAATGGTTTATCCTTTTTTTTGTGTTAATTTTGCAAAAACATTTTGACCGAATGAGCCAATACCAAAACCGTAAAAAAGCACTTATATTGCTCGAAGACGGAACGGTGTTTCACGGAAAATCCATCGGCATAGATGGGCAAGCATTTGGCGAGTTGTGCTTTAATACAGGCATGACAGGATATCAAGAAATATTTACTGATCCCTCCTATTATGGGCAACTTATGGTTACGACCAATGCGCACATAGGAAATTACGGCGTGTTAAACGACGAATCGGAGTCAGGCGCCATTCAAATTGCTGGCCTTATTTGCAAAAACTTTAATACCGGATTTTCTAGAGAAGCTGCCGACAGTTCTTTGTACGACTTTTTTAAATCTCAAAACCTTGTAGCCATTTCTGATGTAGATACACGCGCACTGGTAAGTTATATCCGTGACAACGGAGCCATGAATGCCGTAATCTCAACAGAAACAGACGACTTGGACGCGCTGAAAAAACAGCTTGCTGATGTGCCTTCTATGAAAGGATTAGCGCTAGCGCCAAAGGTATCTACCAAAGAATCCTATTTTGTAGGTGATGAGAATGCACCCTTACGCATTGCAGCACTTGATTTGGGTATCAAAAGAAATATCTTACGCAACTTGACTGCTAGAGGGGCTTATGTTAAAGTATTCCCATTGCATGCCACTTTCGAAGAAATGAGCAATTGGAACCCTGACGGATATTTTTTATCAAATGGACCTGGTGATCCGGAACCCTTGCACTCGGCGCAGGCTGTTGCTGCAGAAATTATTGCCAAAGGATTGCCACTCTTTGGAATCTGTTTGGGGCACCAAACCATTGCACTTTCACAGGGTATTTCAACATACAAAATGCTAAACGGTCACCGTGGGATTAATCATCCCGTACTGAACGAAGAAACTGGAAAAGGGGAGATTACTTCTCAAAATCATGGATTTGCCATTAATCGTGAGGAAACTGAAGCGCACAAAGAGGTAGTAATTACACACACGCACCTAAACGATAATACTGTTGCGGGCATTCGTATTAAGGATAAACCTTGCTTTTCTGTGCAGTATCACCCAGAAGCAAGTCCTGGGCCACACGACTCATCGTATTTATTTGACCAATTTATTTCACAAATTAACAACCACAAAAAGCAAGCATCATGAGCATCATTTTAAGTGTACACGCACGTCAAATTTTTGATTCAAGAGGAAATCCAACCGTTGAGGTTGATGTAATTACAGAAAATGGAATTTTGGGTCGAGCTGCGGTTCCTTCTGGTGCTTCTACTGGTGAGCATGAGGCGGTAGAGCTTCGTGATGGCGGTAATGCCTATATGGGTAAAGGGGTTTTACAAGCGGTTAAGAATGTAAATGAAATCATTGCTTCTGAGCTTTTAGGGACATCTGTTTTTGAGCAAGAAGAAATCGATCAAATTATGGACAAACTTATTAGTGACTCCCTCACATTAGATGGCATTTCGATTGAGGGGCTGTAATACCTTTATATTTAGTGGTAAAAAAACACAATAAAAAATAACTCTTGATAGAATATACATATGAAAATTACAGTTGTAAGTGGTGGTTTTGATCCTATTCATTCAGGACATATAGCGTATATAAAATCTGCAAAAGCTCATGGTGATTACTTAATAATTGCTTTAAATAGTGATCAGTGGCTAATCAATAAAAAAGGTAAAGCATTCATGCCCTTTGAAGAAAGGAAATCTATTCTAGAAAATCTTAAAGAAGTCGATGAGGTAATAGATTTCGATGATGATGAGCTAGGAAGTGCAACACAAGCTTTAATAAAAATTAAAGAGAAGTATTCTGAGAGTGAAATAAATTTTTGCAATGGTGGCGATAGAGGAAAAGGTAATATTCCTGAGATGAAAGTTGACGGAGTAAATTTTGTTTTTAGTGTTGGAGGAGATGATAAAAAAAATTCAAGTAGCTGGATACTTAAGAGTTGGAAATATGATGGGGAAGAAAGAATTTGGGGTAGTTTTTTTAATCTTTTTGAAAGTGATGGTGTAAAAGTCAAGGAATTGATCGTTCAGCCTGGCAAAGGGATGAGTTTACAAAAACACTTTAAAAGGAGTGAGATCTGGTTAGTATCTGAAGGTAAATGTGTAGTTAATTATTCAAAAGAATCTGCAGAATTAACTAAACCAATAAATTTATCAAAACATGATCAGTTAACAATCAATACCGGCGATTGGCATCAGATTACAAATCCTTTTCAAGAAGTTTGCAAGATCATAGAAATACAGTACGGTGAAGCAACTGAAGAAGAGGATATAGAGCGTTTCAAGTCTG
>CAZSSZ010000106.1:0-5407 GCA_964609755.1 uncultured Flavobacteriaceae bacterium
CAGAATTACATTTACCTATAGATTTAGACAAGAAAAAGACAGTCAAAATAATAGGGGCGGTGATAGTTACGGTGGCGGAGAAGGCTTTGAGCTGTAATTAGCTTTTCGCTTTTTCGCGCTTTTCTTTCAACCACTGCATCAAATTTCCTGTAAGCCAAAACGGAATCACAAAAGTGATGAGGAAAATCATCAGCCAAAAACCAATGGTAAGGATGGTCAAGAACGCCAAAAAGCCTAGATATTGATCGAATTCAATCATGGTAAAAGTTTTGACAAAGGTACATATTGGTTCTTTACAACACAACCCCTGAAATGCATATGCTTTTGTATTTTTGTACAAAATCTACAACATGAAATTTAGGGAAGAAAAAGACACCATGGGTGTTGTGCAGGTGCCAGCCGACAAGTATTGGGGCGCACAAACCGAACGTTCAAGAAATAACTTTAAAATCGGCCCTGCGGCCTCTATGCCGATAGACGTGGTGCATGGCTTTGCAATACTCAAAAAAGCAGCTGCCTATACCAACGCTGAATTGGGTGTATTGGATTCCCACAAAAGAGACCTTATAGCACAAGTGTGTGATGAAATCGCTGCGGGAAAACTAGACGATCAATTTCCGCTGGTAACCTGGCAAACCGGTTCAGGAACACAGTCAAATATGAATGTTAACGAAGTAATTGCCAACCGGGCGCACGTGCTTGAGGGCAAAACCCTTGGCGAAGGCGAACGCACCCTAGCTCCCAATGATGATGTAAACAAATCGCAATCCTCGAACGACACTTTCCCCACAGGAATGCATATCGCCGTGTATAAACGCATTGTAGAAACCACACTTCCTGGGGTGATGCAGTTACGCAATACCCTTGCGCAAAAAGCCAACGATTTTGACAATGTTATCAAAATTGGGCGCACCCACTTTATGGATGCCACGCCACTAAGCCTTGGACAAGAATTTTCTGGCTATGTAGCGCAACTCCATCACGGCATCAAAGCCCTTGAAAACACACTTCCCCATTTGGCACAATTGGCACTTGGCGGCACCGCGGTTGGTACTGGGATTAACACACCCAAAGGCTATGCTACAAAAGTAGCAGAGTATATTGCAAAGTTTACAGGTCTTCCTTTTGTGTCGGCAGAAAATAAGTTTGAAGCCCTTGCCGCTCACGATGCGCTAGTAGAAACACATGGCGCATTACGCCAATTGGCGGTTTCACTTTTTAAAATAGGGAACGATATCCGTATGATGGCAAGTGGTCCACGTTCGGGTATTGGGGAACTTATTATTCCAGCTAACGAACCAGGAAGCTCTATCATGCCCGGAAAAGTTAACCCAACCCAATGTGAGGCGCTGACCATGGTTTGTGCACAAGTCATGGGCAACGACGCCACCGTGGCTTTTGCAGGATCACAAGGGCATTTTGAACTTAATGTATACAAACCCGTTATGGCAGCAAATGTGTTGGAATCCGCACAACTACTTGGGGATGCTTGTGTGAGTTTTGACGAAAACTGCGCCAAAGGCATTACACCCAATTTGGAAACCATCAATGAATTGCTAAACAATTCCCTGATGTTGGTTACCGCATTAAATACTAAAATCGGCTATTACAAAGCTGCTGAAATTGCCAATCTGGCACACGAGAAAAAGCTAACGCTAAAAGAAGCGGCGCTAGAAACTGGCTACCTAACCGAAGCAGAATTTGACGCTTGGGTAAAGCCTGAAGATATGATTGGGCGGTAATCTTTAGATGTATTACCCCAACAACTGCGAGGCGTAATTTTTCCACTTATATTTTCTGGAATACAGTACAAACAATAGGGCATAAATTACCAAAGGAGCAAAAATATAGACTGCTACTTTTGGCTCTGAAACATCTACAAATAGGGAATCGGTTTGAAAAACCGTCCAGTTTGAGGTTAAAAATAACGATAGGAACAGGTTGTTTCCTGCATGAAAGCCAAGGGCCAACTCCAAACCTTCGTCAATTAAGGTAATCGCCCCCAGAAAAAAACCGGTTGCCAGATAGGTAATCAAAATTACCTCGCCCAACTTCTCTACTTCGGGATTGGCAAAATGTAACAACCCAAACATAACAGATGTGATGATAAAAGGGAAAATCCGCTTTGGAAAAATTCGCCCAAGACCTTGCATCAAATAGCCGCGAAAAAACAATTCTTCGGCACTCGTTTGCAAGGGCACCATCAAAACGCTAATTATCACTAATAATGCAAAGGCATCGGGTTTAAAATTCCATTGTAATGCATCAGGGTCAGCAAAATAACTTATGAGTAGCATGATAGCAGAAATCACCACCACAGAGCCAAAACCAAATCCAATACGCCCCCAGTCCACTTTTGGTCTTGATGTAATCAACTCACGAATAGAAAGCTTATGAAGCACTTTTGTTATGAGTAAAATAGCACCAAAAACCAGCGCAAAGGGAAGTAGTAACAAAAAAAGCGTGGTGTTCGCAGGAAGTACCTGCATTTGTTCCACCATGCTAAGTTCAGCTACCATGAAACCCACTTTTTTTGTGAGGGCAACACCAAACGGAATATTTCCAATAAAAAGAACGATACCTAAAATTAAAAGGCCAACCACATACAACCAAAAAGGATTGGTTTCTTTTCGTATCTGTTCAATGTACATCTCTAAATTTTTTAGAAATGTACAAAAACTATTTAATGTTGGGAAGGGTAAGCGTGGTCAGTTTACAAGAAGAAACAAGCTTATTTTCATCGTTAGTAATGCGAATATCCCAGTGTTGCATGGTTCTCCCTTTGTGTACTGCCGTGGCTTTGGCATATACAAAACCGGAGCGGACACCCCGGACATGGTTAGCAGAAACCTCAATACCACGCATCATTACCTCATCGGTTTTGCAGAAAATAGCACATGCGGCACTCCCTACCGTTTCGGCTAGGGCTGCCGTAGCTCCGCCGTGCAGGACACCATCTACTTGATGTACCGCCGAAGTAACGGGCATTTTAGCTACCAAATAATCATCACCGAGTTCTGTAAAAGTTACACCCAGCGTAGCTACCAACGTGTTGGCACAACGCTCTTGCAATTTCGCTAAAAGGGTTTCTTTGTTCATAAAAAAAGTACGCCCCGCTGCGCGGGGCGTACACAAATATAGTTATTTAACTTCTTCAAAGTCAACATCCTCCACGTCATCGTCATTTGATGAAGAAGATGCCGCATCGCCAGCCGGTGGGGTTTCGCCACCTGCCTCTTGTTGCGCTTTGTACATTTCTTCAGAAGCCTGTTTCCATGCCTCGTTAATATTGTCAAGTGCAGGCTTTATAGCTTCCAAATCTTTAGATTCATAGGCTTTTTTGAGTCCCTCCAAAGCGGTTTCAATAGGTGCTTTTTTATCTGCAGAAAGTTTGTCGCCAAACTCTTTCAGTTGTTTTTCCGTTTGGAAAATCATCTGATCTGCGTTGTTAAGCACATCCGCTTGCTCTTTGGCTTTTTTATCTGCATCGGCGTTGGCTTCGGCTTCCTTGCGCATACGCTCGATTTCCTCTTCAGTAAGTCCCGAAGATGCCTCAATACGAATGTCTTGAGACTTGTTAGTAGCTTTATCTAGTGCCGTTACGTGAATCAAACCGTTAGCATCAATGTCAAAGGTAACCTCAATTTGTGGTACACCACGTTGCGCCGGCGGAATGCCATCTAAATGAAAACGTCCGATGGTTTTGTTATCTGATGCCATAGATCGCTCACCTTGTATCACATGGATTTCAACCGAGGGTTGGTTATCCGCTGCTGTTGAAAACACTTGCGATTTTTTGGTTGGAATCGTGGTGTTCGATTCGATAAGTTTTGTCATTACACCGCCCATGGTTTCAATACCCAATGAAAGCGGAGTAACGTCAAGCAACAATACATCTTTCACATCTCCAGAAAGCACCCCCCCTTGAATGGCTGCACCAACAGCAACAACTTCATCTGGGTTTACTCCTTTGGATGGTTTTTTGCCAAAGAATTTTTCTACTTCTTCTTGAATAACTGGAATTCGAGTCGAACCTCCTACCAAAATGACCTCATCGATATCGCCTGTGGAAAGACCTGCATCGTCAAGCGCATTTTTAACAGGGTTCATCGAACGCTTTACCAACTCATCTGCCAACTGCTCAAACTTGGCGCGTGTAAGCGTTTTAACCAAGTGCTTTGGGCCAGATGCCGTAGCAGTAATATAAGGTAAGTTGATTTCCGTTTGTGTAGATGACGATAACTCGATTTTTGCTTTTTCAGCAGCTTCCTTTAGGCGTTGCAACGCCATAGGGTCTTTGCGTAAATCAATATCTTCTGTATCTTGAAATTCGTATGCCAACCAGTGAATAATCACATCGTCAAAATCATCCCCTCCAAGGTGAGTGTCACCATTAGTAGAAAGTACTTCAAAAACGCCATCGCCAAGTTCTAGGATAGAGATATCAAAAGTTCCTCCTCCAAGGTCATATACCGCAATTTTTTTGTCAGAACCGCCTTTGTCAAGCCCGTAAGCCAATGCCGCAGCAGTAGGCTCGTTAATAATACGTTGTACTTTGAGTCCAGATATTTCTCCAGCTTCTTTAGTCGCCTGACGTTGTGCATCGTTAAAATAAGCAGGAACCGTAATCACTGCTTCAGTAACGGATTGCCCTAAATAGTCTTCAGCGGTTTTTTTCATTTTTTGCAACACCATAGCCGATAGCTCTTGTGCGGTGTACAAACGACCATCGATATCAACACGCGGAGTATCGTTGTCGCCTTTTACCACTTTATAAGGAACACGCTCAACATCATTTTTGGATTCTGAGAATTTATTCCCCATAAAACGCTTAATAGAAGAAATGGTTTTGGTGGGATTGGTAACCGCCTGACGCTTTGCAGGGTCACCTACTTTAATTTCGCCGCCTTCAACAAACGCAATCACAGAAGGTGTTGTGCGTTTTCCTTCCGCATTTGGAATGACCACAGGCTCGTTTCCTTCCATTACAGAAACACATGAATTTGTGGTTCCTAAATCAATACCGATTATCTTACTCATTTTTAATATAATTTTCATCACAATATTCAATCATTGTGCCACACGTAATTCCTGACAGGATGTCATATTGCATCCATATCCAATCAATAGCGTATTTTTGAAAAAAAGTATTTATGTCAGCTGCTAAAAAAGCCTACAAACGCGTTACCACCAATTCGCTTATTGAAATGAAGCAAGCGGGTGAAAAAATTTCGATGCTTACTGCATACGATTACTCTATGGCAAAGGCGGTAGATGCCGCAAATATTGACGTAATTTTGGTAGGCGATTCAGCTTCGAATGTGATGTCGGGGCATGAAACCACACTACCCATTACCCTAGACCAAATGTTGTATCACGCCTCAGCAGTGGTACGCGCCGTAAAGCG
>CAZSSZ010000107.1:0-5358 GCA_964609755.1 uncultured Flavobacteriaceae bacterium
GCGAGAATGGCGAACTGCAAGCCATCCTTGATAACGCAAAAATCCCCTACACGGGTTGCACTGCAGAGATCGCACGACTAACTTATAACAAATACGATACACTAGAATTTTTGGCGCCCCACGGCATTGCTATGGCTAAACACCAGTTGTTACACAAAACTGAGGCGTGGAATCTCAATGAACTGGTAGAAAAAATTGGACTTCCCTGTTTTGTAAAAGCCAATAAGGCAGGTAGCAGCTATGGTGTGATTAAAGTTTACAAAGCCTCCGAAATGCAAAAAGCCATAGAAACCGCCCTTTTGGAAGACGATCAAGTACTTGTTGAAAGCTTTCTTTCTGGAACTGAAGTTTCTATAGGGGTTGTGGAATATCAAAATGAGGTGGTGGTACTCCCCCCTACCGAAATTGTTGTTAATGGCGATTTTTTTGACTACCAAGCAAAATATGAGGGAAATTCTCAGGAAATAACGCCCGCCCGACTCACAGCAACCCAACTGGAAAACCTAAAAAAAACCGCAAAAAAGGTATTTGAAACGCTAGGTGTGCGTGGCTCTAGTCGGAGTGATTTTATTTTTCAAGGAGACACGCCCTACTTTTTGGAACTGAACAGTATTCCCGGGCTTACAGAAGAAAGCCTATTACCCCAACAAGCCCGCCATGCAGAAATTGCACTCGGTGACTTGTTTACCGACATGATTTACAGCTGTTTAAAAAACAATACCTTTGAAACATGAAACGCGCACTTTTTCCCGGTTCTTTTGACCCCTTTACCATAGGGCATCTGGATATTGTAAAACGAGGTGTCAAGATTTTTGATGAAATCGTTATCGGTATTGGCACGAATAGCGAAAAGAGATATATGTTTTCGCTGGAGCAACGCTTGGCATTTATCGAAGCCTGTTTTTCAGACGAACCCCGTGTACGTGTAGCCACTTACAAAGGACTTACCATAGACTATTGTAAGGAAATCGAAGCGGATTTTATTCTACGTGGCGTGCGTAATAATGGAGATTTTGAATTTGAAAAAGCCATTGCCAGAACAAACCGCCATATGTCTAAAATTGAAACGGTTTTTCTACTAACTTCTGCGGAAACCTCTTATATCAGCAGCAGTATTGTTCGTGAAATTATTCGCAATAAGGGCGATTACAGCACTTTTATTCCTCCCCAAATAAAAATGTAAACACCTTTGCTTGGTCAAACAAGTGTACAATATTGGGATAGGTTTTTTCCAATGCTTTAATAGTTTTCTTTCTGCCTTTCCAAACCGCCTCAGTAATATCTTCTTTGGTTTCTGGGATTAAACTTCCCTTATATGTAGTTGTCATATAAAACCAATGGGATTCTTTTAACTGGTAACGATTGTTGCGCTTAAAAATGTGATAGGTGATTCCTGCCAATGCGCCCACAGTAAGTTTTTTTACACCCGTTTCTTCTTTGACTTCACGTTTTGCACCTTCTTGCAACGTCTCTCCTTTATCTACTTTACCTTTGGGAAAATCCCATCTATTTTTTCGATATATAAACAAAAGCTTCCCCTCTTGATTTTGCACCACGCCTCCCGCAGCAACGGTTACTGGGAGTTTTTTCTTAAATAACGGTACCAGCTTTTTTGGATTATCGTGTACCAAATAAAGGGTCTTTACTTGAGTGGTTCGAAGAATTCGGATAACTTCTGTTAATGAAGATTCCTTTAGCGGAAGTACTTTCGCTTTGGTTTTTTTTGGTGTTACAGTTGTCAGGATTATCTCCTTCTTATTGACAAAAACTTTATACATTTGCGTTATATGCCTAAGGAATCCTCCACTGCTCAGCAAGTAGCCGAATACCTGTTACAAATTAAAGCAATAAAGCTTGAACCAAAAAATCCATTTACGTGGGCTAGTGGGTGGCAATCGCCCATTTATTGCGACAACCGAATTACCCTTTCCTACCCTGAAATAAGACGTTTTCTAAGTCATCGCATGGCAGAAGAAATCAAGATGCGCTATCCACAAACAAAAGCCATTGCCGGAGTTGCTACGGGAGCTATTGGCATTGGAATGTTAGTAGCCGAAGCATTGGATTTACCTTTTATGTACGTGCGTCCCGAACCCAAAAAACACGGAAGGCAAAACCAAATTGAAGGGCACTTTGACCCTGAGGCACCCACAGTTGTAGTGGAAGATCTCATCAGTACCGGAAAAAGCAGCCTGCAAGCCGTTGAAGCCCTACGTAATGCCAACGTAAATGTTTTGGGCATGGTAGCCTTGTTCAGTTACGAGTTTGACACTGCCAAACAAAACATGCAAGAAGCAAATGTTGCACTTACAACATTATCGGGATACAGCGCGCTTATCGATGCTGCCATTGCCACAAAGTATATTGCGCCAGAACAAGAAGAAATATTAAAAAAATGGCGTGAGGCACCACAACTATGGTCACCAAAACAATAGCAGATGAAAATAGAAAGCAGCACTACAGTAGTAGATGCGCCCATTGCAGAAGTATTCGAAAAATTATCAAATGCTAGCACCTACGAGCGCTTGATGCCTAACGAGGCTAGTTTTAGACTGACAGACGAGCAACACTTTAGCTTTAAGTTGGGAAGTATGCCCGTTATTCCACTAAAAATGGCGCGCCAAACACCCCACAGTCAAATTGTATTGGCAGCAGATGGCGGAAATGTCCCCTTTGAACTGGTGGTAAATTTAGCTGAAGAAGCATCACAAACCCAAATTCAATTGGAATTTGAGGGGAATATAAATCCAATGATGCAAATGATGGTCAAAAAACCGTTGACCCAATTTTTAGAAGCCCTTATCGACAACGCACAAAAGCTGTAAACACCAGCGTTTTTTCCTCAAAACATTCTTGTGTGCCATCGGAGTGCTCCACCACAAGTTTTCCATCTTGAGCCACATCAGTTAGGGTTGCCAAAAATGGCGTACCATCTTTACGTTCAAATTCACAAACTTCATCAAGCCCATACAAAGAGGTTAAATAACGCTTATTTTCTGTTATTGGGGCACGAACGCTATGCTCAATATTTTTTGCTAAGGTTTCAAAAAGTGGTTCAATAGCATAGGTTTCACCTGTAACATTTCGCAAAGACGTTGCACATGGAAGTTCAGGAAATCCAGTTTGATTGACGTTTATACCGCATCCGATAACCACATCGGTCATGGTACTGCCGCGCAATATAGGCTCTACCAAAATACCCCCTATTTTTTTATTTCCTGACAAAATGTCGTTTGGCCATTTCAATTTTACGTCAGGAATGTGTAGTGGTTTTAAAGTATCTAAAACCGCCAAACATACCCGCTTATTGATTTCAAATAGCGCATTATTTTGCAACGAGATATTCCCCAAATACACCGATGCCGTCAGGTTCAAACCCCTTTCGGCATGCCATGCATTGCCCATACGCCCCCTGCCATTTGTTTGGTATTCCGCCAAAACCCCAATAGCGTTGTGGGCTTTGGTTTGCTGTACCCATTGCTTTAAAAATGAGCTGGTGGAATCAATGGCACTAAGTTTGATAAAAAGCATATAACAAAACTAACAGTTTTATAGAGGAGTTACGCAAATAACTCATACTTTTACGCAGACAAGAATTGCATGACAAAAAAAACAAATACCGATGCCTTGCTTTCGCATATCATTGAGGGGATTGAAGAGGTAAAGGGAGAGGAAATAAACATTTTGGATTTGCGCGAAATTGAAAACAATGTATGCCAATATTTTGTCGTGTGTTCTGGAAACTCCAATACGCAAGTGCGCGCCATATCCAGTTCGGTACAAAAAGTAGTCAGCAAAGCCCTGCACGAAAAGCCTTGGCACGTGGAAGGTCAAGATACCAGTGAATGGGTCTTAATGGATTTTGTGGATGTTGTTGTACATATTTTTCAAAAACATACTCGCTCACATTATGACATTGAATCCCTTTGGGGCGATGCAAAACAAACCCTTGTAGAATCTAAATACTAGCAATGGCTAACAAAGAAAAAACACCACCAAAAAAACCCGCTATTAACCCGTATTGGTTCTACGGATCTATTGTTTTATTCTTTTTGGGGATGTCTTTTTTTGGAGATGGAAATTCCCTTGGTGAAGATCAAAAAATCAATATCTCAACGTTTGAGCGCTACCTCAATGATGGCGAAGTGAGTCGTGTGGTAGTAATTAATAAAAATACGGCACAAGTAACCCTAACCGAAGAAGCGCTCGCCGAAACCAAACACAAAAAAGCCAAAAGTAGTGACTTCTTAGGACGCACCAATGATGCCGGACCGCATTATCAGTTTGAGGTAGGAAATTTGGAGTTGTTTCAGAAAAAACTTGAGGCTGCCGAAGCTAATAAAGTTGCCTTTAGCTACGAATTCAAGACCGTAGAAAGTCGCTGGCTAGATGTGCTTATTGGATTTTTACCCCTAATTCTCATCATTGCGGTATGGCTGTTCATCATGCGCCGCATGTCTGGAGGGGGTGCCGGAGGGGGTGGTGCACAAATTTTTAATATTGGAAAATCCAAAGCAAAACTTTTTGACGAAAAAGCAGATGTCAAAATAACCTTTAAAGACGTTGCCGGACTTGAAGGTGCCAAAGAAGAAGTACAAGAAATTGTAGACTTTCTTAAAAACCCAACCAAATACACCGTTCTGGGTGGGAAAATCCCTAAAGGGGCACTGTTGGTTGGACCTCCAGGAACTGGAAAAACTCTCTTAGCAAAAGCCGTTGCGGGTGAGGCAAAAGTGCCGTTTTTCTCCCTTTCAGGTTCTGATTTTGTAGAGATGTTTGTGGGTGTGGGTGCGTCTCGTGTACGTGACCTGTTTAAGCAAGCCAAAGACAAATCGCCTGCCATTATATTTATTGACGAAATTGATGCCATTGGTCGTGCACGAGGAAAAAACAATATCACGGGTTCAAATGACGAACGTGAAAATACACTCAATCAATTGCTTACAGAAATGGATGGTTTTGGCACCAATACCAACGTTATTGTGATTGCTGCTACCAACCGCGCCGATGTACTTGACAAAGCCCTTATGCGTGCTGGACGTTTTGACCGTCAGATCTATGTTGACCTCCCAGACCTAAAAGAGCGAAAAGAAATTTTCAAGGTTCACTTGAAACCACTAAAATCTGACCCAAAACTAGATATTGATTTCCTAGCCAAACAAACCCCGGGGTTTTCGGGTGCAGACATTGCAAATGTTTGTAACGAATCAGCACTTATTGCAGCACGAAAAAACAAAAAGAGTGTTGGGCGTCAAGACTTTTTGGATGCCGTTGACAGGATTGTAGGCGGGCTAGAAAAAAAGAGTAAAATCATTACCCCCGAGGAGAAAAAAACCATTGCTTTCCACGAAGCCGGAC
>CAZSSZ010000108.1:0-5355 GCA_964609755.1 uncultured Flavobacteriaceae bacterium
AATCCGCCCAAATGGTCTCCAAGTCCAATGTCTTTGGCTTCTGCCCCCGACCAAACGCGACCTTGCGCAATTTCATGTACTTGCGCTTTTCTCATGTTTCTCCCCTTGGCAACTCGAGTCAAAAAGGTTTGGTACACTTGATTGATGCCTACTTTGACCTCTTCGCGTGTGGCATTGCCAAGTGGCTCAAAGGGGGAATACTGTAACGCCTGTTTGTTGGTTGTAACTTGCTCGGCGTTGATGCCCCAACGTTTGGCAAGGCGGTTAACGTTTGGCAATATGCCCCAAACTCCAATAGAACCTGTAATAGTAGTGGGTTCTGCTACGATTTCGTCGGCGTTTGCAGCAATATAATAGCCTCCCGAAGCAGCTACATTGCCCATAGAAACCACTACTTTTTTGGTTTTTTTCAGATGCTCGATTTCTTCCCAAATAAGTTCAGATGCCAACGCACTACCCCCGGGGGAGTTTACCCGAAGTACCACCGCTTTGATGTTTTTCTTTTTTCCAATCTTGCGCAGCGCACGAATAATTTTTTCTTGCCCGATGATTTCTGTGCTGCCTTCGCCGTACTGAATTTCGCCCTGTGCATAGACCACCGCAATGCGGTTGGGTCCTTTGCCTTTTCTGCCTCCTGCCACACGAATGTAGTCCGTAAAATCGGTAAAGGCTACATCGTCATCGTTGACCGCTATTTCGATTTTTTCTTCGTAAGCCCTTCTAGTGGCGATGCCGTCAATTAGTGCAGCGTCTAAGGCACGTTGTGCGGTAAGTCCCGAAAGTTTATCGGCACGTGCATTGAGTTCTTTGGTTGAAAGTCCGCGGCTTTCAGAAATATCCACGACTAAATTCGCCCAAATACTATTCATATAGGACTGAATCTGCTCCCTATTTTCAGCACTCATGGTGTCATCCAAAAAAGGCTCAACGGCGCTTTTGTATTTGCCATTGCGAATAACTTCCATGGAAATCCCTGATTTTTCTTGCGCCGATTTGAAATAAAGTACTTCGGCACTCAACCCACGAAAATTCACCAGCCCCTCAGGGTGTACAAAAATACTATCGGCAACCGATGCCAAATAGTAATCCGCCTGATTAAAAAAGTCGCCATAGGCGTAAATAAATTTACCACTTTCTTTAAATTTTTTGAGCGCACCACGCAGGGCTACCATATTCGAAATACCTCCTAACGCATACATGTTTTGGATGCTAATTCCAGAAATACGATCATCTTCGGCAGCGTGTTCGATGGCAGGAAGGATGGTGTTTAATCCATAGGCTTCGGGGTCTAATTCCAAAGCGTTGGCAAAAGAAAAGGGTTGTGGTGCACGATCTTGAATGGGTGCTTTCATGTCAAATACCAATACGGTGTTGTCGTCAACATCCACCGCTTCGCCTTCTTCTTTGAGTGCGGCAACAGAACCCGCAACAAACACAAGCATAAAAACAAACAAAAGCCCCAAGGCAATAAAGGTGCCTAGGGCTGAACTAATCAAATTTTTAAAAAAACTCATAGCATCAGGTGTAACGTGTCAAAGATAAAGGTTTCCCAATTCTTTTTCCGATTTTTGCCCCATGGCACGGATATACATTTCCACAGGAAGTAATTTAGGCGACAGACTTGAATTTTTGCAGCAAGGGCTTGACGCTGTTGCGCAGCATATTGGTGAGGTTTTAAAGGTTTCGTCAGTTGTAGAAACACCCGCGCTGGGCTTTGACGGCAATTCATTTTTAAATGCGTGTTTTTTAGTGGAAACCCAATTGCTCCCAGAACAAGTCATGCAAAACCTATTGAAGATTGAAAAAGAATATGGAAGAATACGTTCAAGTGTCAAGGGGTATAAAAACAGAACCCTAGACTTGGATTTGCTTTTTTATGATGATGAAATCGTGCAAACTGAAAACCTTAGCCTTCCGCATCCCGAGTTGCAAAAACGGCGATTTGTGTTACAGCCATTAGCTGAAATAGCTCTAGATAAGATTCATCCCGTATTGCAAAAAACAGTTGCAGTACTCTTGAAAAGTTGTGATGATAATACCCCCATTACAATACATAAGAATGGGCTAAAAATTAGCTGATATTAACGTCCTTTTGGGCGCAGTTGCATAAAAAAATGCCACAACACCACTCCTGCAGAAGTGGCTACATTTAGCGAGTGTTTGGTGCCCAATTGAGGGATTTCAATCGCCGTGTTGCATACGTCGATCACTTCTTGTGAAACGCCCTGAACTTCATTGCCCAACACCAATACGGCTTTTTGATCGGGTTGGATTTCCACGGTATCTAAAAAAGTGGCTCCTTGCACTTGCTCTACAGCATAACCATGGGCTCCTGTTGCGCATAACTCTTGAACGGCTTCCGCGGCTGATTCGGCATAACGCCACGACACACTCTCGGTAGCACCGAGTGCAGTTTTATGAATGTCTTTGTGTGGAGGGGTGGGGGTAATCCCGCAAAGCACAATTTCCTCGATGCGAAAGGCATCGGCGGTGCGAAAAATAGCCCCAACGTTGTTGCGACTTCGAATGTTGTCGAGTACCAACACAATATTCGATTTGGGTGCAGCCTTAAAGTCGGCTACATCCAACCGATTTAACTCTTCCATGGTCCATTTTCGCATGTGACAAAGTTACGGATTGTGTTTGGCTAAAAATGGTAAATTAGCAAGAACTAAACCCACGCTTTGTCTGCAAAAAAAACAACCAAAGAAACGCCCTTGATGAAGCAGTACAATCAAATCAAGGCGAAGTACCCCGACGCCATACTGCTTTTTCGTGTTGGCGATTTTTACGAGACTTTCGGTCAAGATGCTGTGAAAGCGGCAAAGATTCTTGGTATTTTGCTTACCAAGCGAGGTGCGGGCAGTACAAGTGAAACCGAACTGGCAGGTTTTCCGCATCATTCGCTACACACCTATTTGCCCAAGCTCGTGCGTGCCGGGCAACGTGTTGCTATTTGTGATCAGCTAGAAGACCCTAAACTCACCAAGAAAATTGTAAAACGCGGTGTCACGGAACTCGTTACTCCGGGCGTTACGCTCACCGATGGTGTTTTGGATGAAAAAAGCAATAATTTTTTAGGTGCACTATACCTCCAAAACAATGCTTTGGGCTTTGCTTATTTAGATATTTCTACTGGAGAATTTCAATGGGCAGAGGGGACTACCGCAGAAATCAGCACCTTGTTGCAGCAGCTAGAAGTAAAGGAATTATTGATTTCCAAACCCCAACGCAAAACCCTTTCGGGCTTGTTGGGCGCGGGGCTACCGTTTTTTGTTTTGGAAGATTGGGTATTTCAAACCGAGTATGCTTCGGAAAAACTCATGCAACATTTTGGCGTAAAAACCCTCAAAGGCTTTGGTTTTGACAATACCGATTTAGGAATGATTGCTTCGGGAGTAGTTTTGCATTATCTGCTTGAAACCGAGCACGCCAAATTGGGACATTTGGTGCAACTCAAACACCACAATCCCCAACAACAGGTTTGGATGGACCAGTTTACGATTCGGAATTTGGAGCTTATTGCTCCGAATGCACCCGATGCGATTACGCTGCTTCAGGTCGTTGACCACACCGCTACAGCCATGGGCGGACGCTTGTTGCGCCGATGGATTACCGCTCCCCTGACGAATACAGAACACATCAATCAGCGGCTAAACGGAGTACAGCATTTTGCCGAAAACAGTTTGCTGCACGAGCAAACCCGTTCGTGCTTAAAGCAAATGAGCGACATTGAGCGGTTGGTGGCTAAAATTGCGACAGGGCGCATCAATCCCAGAGAAGTAAATGCGTTAAAAGACGCACTTACACAAACCACAGTTCTTGTCGAATTGTTGGCAAAAGCTGATGCATTTTCTCCTTTATTGGCACCCATTGAAAACAGTACATCTTTACAACAGCATATAACCCAATGGCTAGACGCTGATGCACCCACACAACTTGGCAAGGGGGTTGCCATTGCTACCGGCGTTTCCAAGGAACTAGACGAATTGCGCACGTTGGCACAAGGCGGACGAGATACGCTAGATGCCATGCTAGAACGCGAAACCGAACGTACCGGAATACCCTCGCTTAAAATTGCGTTTAACAATGTATTTGGGTATTATATCGAAGTCCGTAACTTGCACAAAGACAAGGTGCCCGAAGAGTGGGTGCGTAAGCAAACCCTTGTAAATGCGGAACGCTATATTACCGAGGAATTAAAGTCGTATGAAACCAAAATTTTGGGTGCCGAGGAGCGTATTGCAACGCTAGAATTGCAACTTTTTCAAGAATTGGTGCAGTATTTGGTTCCCTATATCAAGTCGTTGCAAGTTACCGCACGTTGTGTAGCGCAATTGGATGTGCTGAACGGTTACGCCACCTTGGCAACCAAACAGTACTACTGTCGTCCGGAATTTGTGTCGAATGCTTCGTTGGAAATTGTTCAGGGCAGGCATCCTGTCATTGAGCAACAGCTACCTCTCGAAAGCCCATACATTCCCAATGATGTGTATTTGGACAACGACACCCAACAAATTATTATGATAACCGGACCGAATATGTCTGGTAAATCGGCGATTTTGCGCCAAACGGCACTTATTGTTTTGCTGGCGCAGATGGGAAGCTATGTGCCCGCCAAGGAGGTGCGCTTGGGTGTGGTGGATAAACTTTTTACCCGGGTTGGGGCGAGCGATAACATCTCTAAGGGAGAATCTACTTTTATGGTGGAGATGCACGAAACGGCAGCCATTATGAATAATATCTCGGAGCGCAGCTTGATTTTATTGGATGAAATTGGAAGGGGAACTAGTACGTATGATGGTATTTCGATTGCTTGGGCGTTGGCGGAGTATGTTCATGAGCACCCCACAAGACCAAAAACACTTTTCGCCACACATTATCATGAGCTTAATGCAATGTCGGAGCAGTTTGAACGAATCAAAAACTACAATGTTTCGGTGCAAGAAGTGGCCGATGATGTGTTGTTCTTACGTAAGCTTGTACCTGGAGGGAGCGCTCATAGTTTTGGGATTCATGTAGCCAAAATGGCGGGAATGCCTAAGTGTATTTTAAGTCGCTCCAAACAAATGTTACAACAATTAGAGGCTACACGCCACGCTACCGACTCGGGAGAAAAGCCTTTGCAACTGAGTATGTTCCAGTTAGACGATCCGCTATTGGAAGATGTGCGTAAACAAATTTTAGCCTTGAATATTGATGAACTAACACCCGTTGAGGCACTTATGCAACTAAACGAACTGAAACGAAAACTAGATAAATAGTGTTGTGTAGAAAACCGATATTTTACTACATTTGCTTTCCAATTGCGAAAGTAGCTCAGGGGTAGAGCATCACCTTGCCAAGGTGAGGGTC
>CAZSSZ010000109.1:0-5325 GCA_964609755.1 uncultured Flavobacteriaceae bacterium
GCAATAAAAGGCGTTGGGATTGTAATAAATCCGTAAATTGGGTCGTTGTATTGGGTGAGCTTCAACTTTAATCAAATAAAGCCCAAAGATACGTATATGCAGCCGATTGAACTTTTATGGATTGATGACGAAATAGATTTACTTCAAGCACATATTTTATTTTTATCACAAAAAGGCTACCACGTACACACGGCACATGCTGGTCAGGATGCCATTGCATTAGTAAAAAATACCGCTTTTGATATTGTTTTATTAGATGAAAATATGCCTGGGATGTCGGGGCTAGAAGTACTGGATGAACTCAAACAACTCAAACCATCACTTCCTGTTATTATGATTACCAAAAGTGAAGAAGAAAATATCATGGAGGAAGCCATTGGTGCTAAAATCGCTGATTATCTGATAAAACCCGTAAACCCAAATCAGATTCTACTATCACTCAAAAAAAACTTAGAATCCTCAAAGCTGGTTACAGAAAAAACCATTTCAAGTTACCAAAGGTCTTTTCAAGAACTCAATGGGCTGTTGATGCAGACGCAAACCCTATCGGATTGGGCAGACGTTTATCAAAAAATTCTGTATTGGGAATTGGAACTCGATAGCATCGATTCCCCCGAATTGCAAGAAATTTTTCATTACCAAAAAACAGAGGCAAACCTTAGCTTTTCACGTTTTATAGAGAAGAATTACGCATCCTTACTTTTTGAAGAAAGCGAACATGTGTTCTCACATCAAGCGTTTCGCAAATTGGTTGTCCCGCATTTGGACTCCAAACCTACCCTACTGTTGATGATTGACAATTTACGGTACGATCAGTTTAAAAGTATACTCCCCATAATTTCGCCCTACTATTCCATGGAAAGAGAGCAAACGTATTACAGCATATTGCCTACCGCAACGCAATATGCGCGAAATGCTTTTTTTTCCGGATTACTGCCTTCAGAAATGGAAAAACAACATTCTCAGTGGTGGAAAAATGACACTGACGAGGGAGGTAAAAACCTACATGAAGCCGATTTTCTGAATGCTCAAATAAACAAATTGGAGCTAAACATAATTCACTCCTACCATAAGATAAATCGCCCAAGCGAAGCTACCAAGTTCTTGGAACATCTGAAAGCCGATGATTCAAGCGTATTAAAGGCTGTAGTGTACAATTTTGTGGATATGATTTCACACGCTAAAACAGAAATGGAAGTAATTAAAGAATTGGCGAGTACCGATAAAGCCTACAGATCACTTACCAAAAGCTGGTTTCAAAACACAGCACTCCTTGAAATTATAAAAACAGCCCAACAAAAAGGGTATCAACTTATTATTACTACGGATCACGGCACTATAAATGTGGAACAACCGTCAAAAGTTATTGGCGACAGAGAGTCTAGTACCAATATTCGTTATAAAACAGGACGACGATTAAAGACAGAAAGTAAGCATGTTTTTGAAGTTGAAGACCCCAAAACTATTGGACTTCCTAGCATCAATATGAGCAGTTCGTTTGTGTTTGCAAAAGACAATTACTACCTCGTTTACCCATCGCGTTACCACCATTTTGTGAATTATTTTAGAAACACCTATCAACACGGCGGAATTTCGCTGGAAGAGATCTGTATTCCATTTGCGGTTTTTACACCAAAATAGTGATTGAGAATGGTTAATGGCTTACACCAAATCCATGATAATTTTTAAATTTGCTTGCACCCAAGCGCTTCGTTCAATGTCAAGTTTTCCAAGCTTTTTGAGAAGACGTTGATTGTCTATTGCTCGCACTTGGTCAATCATAATATCGCAATGATAGTGAAGATTGGCGGTGCCTTTTTTGAGATGAACGCGCAAAATCTTAGCATCCGATTTTACGTTTGTGGTAATGGGGCAAATCAAGGTTGATGGGTGTAAAGTCCGATTTAACAAATCTGTTTGCACGATTACCACAGGTCTTGTCTTACCAGCTTCAGTTCCGATTTTTGGATTTAAATCGGCTATCCAAACTTCGAATTGTTTAATCGACATCATCAACAGCTTCGAATTCTTTTAAAACAGTCAAAGAATCTTTGCTTACCAATGCAGACTCCTTTTTTAAGGTGGCTTCCAGATACAACCTTCGCTGCAGCTTGTTGTAATAATCTATTGCCTCATTGATATAGCGGTTGCGAGGCTTTTTTATTCTTGAGCGTATTTCTTCTGTTTCGCCAAAAATAGAATCATCGATTTTTAAGGATACATTTTTCATTACACATATTTGTCACAAAAGTATATTAAAAAAGTATATCAAATATGTATTTTAGATAAATTCTTATCCAATACTTGTTCGGTTACGGTTTTTGTGCCTAAGTAGCGTATTTTTGCGACATGATTAACGAAGTGTCCCTCCATCAACTACCCGATTTTGCATCAGCATTAGCATCTAAGCTGACACATCAAATTATATTGCTACGAGGTGATTTGGGTGCCGGAAAAACAACACTAGTCAAAGAAATGGCAAAAGTCTTAGGGTGTACAGATGAGATTTCTAGCCCAACTTTTGGTATTGTAAACGAATTAACCTTTGACCAAAATATTGGCTATCATTTGGATTTATACCGTATAGAAAAGCCCGAAGAACTGGCACAGTTTGGTTTTGAGGAATACGTGAACTCGGAGGGCTACTGCTTTATAGAATGGCCCGACATTGGGCTGGCGTATATCCCTGAAAATCACCATATAATTTCTATTGAGACCCTTAATACCACCACACGAAAAATAACATTTACATGAGTTTTTTAAAACGATTAGGCTATTATTTGGGCGGATTTTCCGTCGGACTGATTTTCTTGTTTTTCTTTTTTAACGGCAAAAGAACGCAGTGCGCGTATGCGCCCGAAGCGCGCGTAAAAAAAGATATAAAAAGTAAAAACTGGGTGTTTGAAGACAACTTCCACGCCATTCAGGATACCGTGCTGTGGTTTAAAAGCCTAGATGTGCGCTTTACCGAAAGCACCATAGGCGTAGACTCCTGCAATGTGTACGTTATGGAGTTTGAAGAAAACACTTTTTTGGTAGAAAACTGCACCGATACCGCCTACTTTAGGAGGTAATTTTTCTTTTTTGCAATTCTTTCTTAATCATAGATAGTTCTACAGCAGTTTGCGTTTTCATAGCACTGTTTTCCAAAGCTCTTCGAATCAAATAGGGAATGGATTGGTCTAAGGGACCAAACGGTACGTATTTAAATACATTGGCGCCTTGCGCAGCCAAATCAAACGAAATATAATCCCGCATCCCATACAACTGACTAAACCACAGATTTGGATTGTTTAAGGAAATGTTCATCTTTTTACACGTATTCACTACCCAAGAAATATCATCTTCGTTGTGGGTAGCCACAATACATAAATGTGTGTTTAGTTCATCTATGCCACGTATCAAAACCTGCCGGTATTGCGCATCTGTTTCAACTTTTGTATCACATACTGGAGAAGGAATTCCAAGCTGCTGTGCACGACTGCGTTCTTTTTCCATATAAGCACCACGCACGAGTTTAACACCTAAGAAAAACCTGTTTTTCTCTGCGTCCAAAAGGAGTTGGTCGTAGACTGCTGACCTGCCTTTTAGGTACAATTGCAAGGTAACCGCCACCACTACCCTATTCCGATTGTATTTTGGAAGCATCGGTAAGATTATGGCGTTAATTCCAGGTTGTATCCAGCTTTCTTCGGCATCTATCATTAGTACAATGCCCGCAATGCTAGCCTTTTGTGCAAGTTTTTCAAAGCGTTTTTTAGTGCGTTCCCAAGACTGTTTTTCTTTATTAGAAAACGGAACTCTAGATGATTTTTTTTTAAACAATACAAAAGCACCGATGGCAGTAGGTTTGACCACCACAAACGGATAGGCTTCATTTTCTTGTGCCGCTTTAATAGTTTCCAAAACGATTTTTACGTTGTGGTCAAAATCTTCTTCCGATTTGGCGTGTTCATTGGCGTAGTCCAATACGCTTTGCACGCCGAATGTTGCCATACGATGTGTGATTTCAGCACAAGCAGCCACATCTTTTCCTGAACAAAATTGGTAATACCCCGTAAAGCGCACCAAGGGCGAAACAGGAAGGCGAAAAAAGCGCAGAAACCTCCATAGAAGTAAGCCTAAAAAAACAAGTTTTTGATACGAAAGCAAGCTGAATAATACGAGAGAGGCACGTAATTCACGTGTAGATTTATGTGGATAATATGAATTAGCATGTTTCAAATTATCGAAATTTAATTTGGGTTAGCTAATCAAAATTAGGAAAATAAACGACAAAAGCAGTACTTTCGCCATCGTTGATGAAAATACAAACCAAACATAGCGAAGTCCTTTTTGGGGACAGCTGTTGGAAAGCCCTGAACGATTGGGTCAGCAAAAACACTTATTCCAAGGTTTTTGTGCTCACGGACGACAATACGCAAACACATTGCCTTTCGTATTTTGAGGGAAAAGTAGGTTTTGATTTTATACCCCTAAACATGCCTGCTGGCGAGGAAAACAAGCACATTCATAGCTGTGTGGCGCTTTGGGAAGAGTTGTCAACTTTGGGCGCAGACCGCAAGAGTTTACTCATAAACCTCGGCGGTGGCGTGGTTACCGATTTGGGGGGCTTTGTAGCGTGTACTTTTAAGCGCGGCATTGATTTCATTAACATTCCTACTTCGTTATTAGCCATGGTAGACGCCTCTGTAGGTGGAAAGACAGGTATTGATTTGGGGCCACTCAAAAATCAAGTGGGCGTTATTGAAGAGCCGAAAATGGTGTTGGTAGATACCGATTTTTTAGCCACACTCCCCGAAAACGAATACCGCAGCGGCTATGCCGAAATGTTAAAGCACGGACTGATTCAAGAACCCGATTACTTTAGAACCTTGAGCTCATATTTGCCTAAAGCAGATATTTTACCACACATTTACCACTCTGTTGGGGTAAAGGCAAAAGTGGTTTCGGAAGATCCTTATGAGCGTGGTTTGCGCAAAATCCTAAACTTTGGACATACGCTTGGGCACGCTATTGAGTCCCATTTTTTGGTTTCGTCAAGCAAAACCCGTTTGCTGCACGGAGAAGCCATTGCTATTGGCATGGTATTAGAAGCCTATCTGTCGACTGAAATTTTGGGTCTACCCCTTAAAAACTCCGAAGAAATTAAAGCGGTTTTTGGGAGGATTTACCCAAAGGTTTCCTTTGATGCAGCAACCATTGCAGCCGTTATCTCGTTGCTAACACACGACAAAAAGAATGAAAGCGGGAATATTCTTTTTGTACTTCTAGAAAAAATAGGAAAGCCCGTTTGGAACCAATCGGTTTCAAACGAGCTTATTC
>CAZSSZ010000110.1:0-5305 GCA_964609755.1 uncultured Flavobacteriaceae bacterium
CATCGATTTCAACGTGATCGCGCGACACTTGCGTCATCGGGTTCCAATACTTAGCGTCTTTGGTATTGAAAATCTCAAGGGTAGTTTCACGAACGATATCGCCTCTACCCATAAGTGTATTTTGCAACTGTGTGCAAGCAAATTTGTGCATCCCAGAAGCAGCTGCTACTGAAACGGTTTGCACAGGACTAAAGTTTTTATACAACGGATATGCATTGGCACCCACTTGCATTTCGGATTTCATTCCGGCTGTTTTGCCATATCCAAATGCTAATCCTACTGTTCCTTTCGCCTGACCAGGTTGGATAAGCACAGGCGCTTTAACCGTTACGCCATTTAACGTAATTTCTGCAATGCTACCATCTAAGGCTCCGTCTGCTTGATTTACATTTTCAAGTCCCAAGGCTTCTGCATCAGCTTTTGATACCGTAAGGTAGTTGTCCCAAGTAACGCGTGTAATGGGGTCGGGAAGCTCTTGCAACCAAGGGTTATTGGCTTGCTGTCCGTCGCCAATAGCTGTTTTGGTGTAGAGGTGTAACTCCAATCCAGATTGTGCTTTGGCACGCGCAAGGCGTTGAACAAGTGCATTTACATTATCGTTATAACGCACATTATCTGATGCATTAGTAACAAAGAAACCGTCGTGTAAAGCTTCATTGAAAGATGAACCGCCCAAAATGTTTGACGACCAATACGCCTTAATGGCATCGTCATATTTTTGAGAACTTCCACTTAGTGCAAGTAGCACATCTTGAAATTGTTTGGTGTCAAACAACGGGCGAATGGTAGGCTGCGTAAGTGCAAAGTACCCCGTCTTAAGCTCCACATCACCCCAAGACTCTAGGTAGTGTGGTGCGGCAGCCACCCACTGACTGTGGATAGCCGTTTCGTCGTTTTTCATGCTGAAGGTCAAAGACAATTTCGTCTTTTTCAAACCTGCAACAAAAGCCTCAGCATTTGGAAGGGTATACGCCGGATTAACACCCGCCATAATCACACCGCCAACTTTACCAGCATTCAAATCGTTAACCAATTGACTGATAACCCCAGCATCCCCTTGACGAAGTTGGCTAGTATGTTTCACGTCAATTACCGAAGAACCCAACACATTGTTGATGGCTAAAACGGCACGTTGTGCATCTTCGCTTTGTAACCCAGAAACGACAATCGCTCCTTTGCCGGCTGCTTTAAGTTCAGCCGCAATTTTAGTCACCTTTTTCTTAAACGATGCGCCAAGTGGCGTTGGATAAGAAGTGTTTGTAAGGGCACCATAAAGCTCAACCAAAACAAACTGTTGCTCAACTGCGGTCGTTGGAAAACGGTAATCCGCATTTGCACCCGAAAGTGTCATGTTTGCCTCAAACTGGTAGTGCTTAGACATTTTTGCCTTGCCATTTTTCTCTTTTGGCACACGAGATTTGGCATATCCAGAAGAAAAACCTCCACCTTGCCAATCGCCTAAAAAGTCAGCACCAATAGAAACGATACAGCTAGCTTTACTAAAATCATAGCTTGGAAGGGCGCGCTTTCCGTATGCTTTTTCAAAAGCATTTAGCGCAGCCGTTTCTGAAACTGCGTCGTAAGCATAATGTGTTACATTAGGATATTTCGCCTGGAAATCCTTAATAATCTCTTTTGTTGTGGGGCTTGCCAGAGAAGGGGTAATCAAAGCTACCGCCTCATTGTTTTGGGCAAGTTGTGCCAATTGCTGACCTACATTTGCCTCTAACGTATCCCAACTTACATCTACACCCGATTGTGTTGGTCCCTGTACACGCATGCTATCATACAATGACAATACCGATGCTTGAACACGTGCATTTGCTGCGCCGAGCAAAGGTGCGTCTGTGTTGTTCTCAACCTTAATTGGACGCCCCTCACGTGTTTTGACAAGAATACTTGCTGTGTCAAAACCGTCTACAATAGTAGTGGCATAATAATTGGCAACACCGGGAATAATTTGCTCGGGTTGCACTACGTAAGGAATAGATGTATTTACAGGACCTTCACAAGCTGCTAGTGTTGCGGCTGCCGTACTAAAGCCCATATATTTTAAAAAGTCGCGACGCGAGGTTTCGCTCTCGGGAAGTTCAGTATCTCCCAACAGATCTTCAGGGAGTTTTTGTACAAACTCTTTTTGACCTAGCGTTTCCACCCAAGGAGTTTGCTCGTTTAGCTCAACTTCGCTTTTCCAGTATTTCTTTTGATTGGGCATATGCTGATTTGTTAATAGTGACACTTACCACATTCCAGTCCACCCATTTGGGCAGCAGTAAGTTTTTCTACTCCGTATTTTTTAGACAGTTCTTCGTGAATTTTGGTATAGTATCCATTGTCTTTCACGTTCACATTTGTTTCTCGGTGACAATTGATACACCATCCCATGGTTAATGGTGAATGCTGATACATGATTTCCATTTCCTCAACAGGACCGTGACACTTTTGGCATTCTACGCCGGCAACAGAAACGTGCTGTGCGTGATTAAAGTACACAAAGTCAGGCAGGTTATGGATACGCACCCATTTAACAGGTTGTGTTTCTCCGGTATAGCTTTGGGTGTTTTCGTCCCAGCCCACAGCTTTGTACAACTTCTTGATTTCGTTGGTGTAAAATTCTTTGGTGTATCCTTTTTCTAAATCCTCTTCGCCGTTGTACTCTGCAATGTTCATGTGACAGTTCATACACACGTTTAACGAAGGAATTCCAGAATGCTTGGACACACGTGCAGAAGAGTGGCAATATTTACACTCAATTTGGTTATCCCCAGCGTGAATTTTGTGCGAGTAGTGAATCGGCTGAATGGGCATATACCCTTGGTCAACGCCTACTTGCATCAAATAGCTGTACCCCACATAGGCACTAGAGAGCAACAAAAACACTACGGTAACAAAAACTAAAAATGGGTTTTGCGCATAGGCTTTCCATAGCGGTGTACGCTTTTCCTTTTCTTTTTTGATTACCTCAATACCGTTGGCTGCGGCAATTTGTTTAAGTGTTTTGTTTACCAAAAAGAGCATTACCACAAGGGCTGCAAGCACCAACATCAGAATCACCAACACCAAATCGTTGGTTAACCCTCCTTGATCTTGCGCAGCTGTTGCCACAGGCTGCGCAGCAGCAGCTGTAGCTGCAGGTGGTGTATAGTCGGTATACGCCAAAATGTTATCGATATCTTCGTTTGAAAGTTGAGGAAACGAAGTCATTACAGATCCGTTGTATTCCTCAAAAATGGCAACCGCTTGTGCGTCGCCAGATTTTACCATTGCCGTAGAGTTCTTAATCCAGCTATACAACCATTCTCTATCGTATTTGGCAGTAACGCCTGCAAGTGCAGGTCCCACGGCACGCTTGTTTAATTTGTGACAGGCGGCACAGTTGGCGTTAAATAAGGATTTACCCTTTTGAACATCGGGTTCCTGAGCAGATACAACAAAGCTGAAGCAAAGTGATAAAAACAATAAGGGAAGGTGAGCTAAAAAGCTGTCCTTGTACATAGGTGGTTAGTTGTTGATTAATTCACTTCTTATGAATTCGACAGCAAAATTACGACACAGACCTCATTTTAAAAACCGCTAGCGCATTAAAGTGGTAATTTATAATGTGTCTAAATAAATAGTTAATTAATTGTTATTGTGATACTTACAAAAGTATTGTTCAGCTTCATTTTAACAAAAAATAAATGAAATATTGCTGTATTTTTGCAGCGATATGAGACATCACAACACCCCTTTTAACCTCTTGATATTGTGCTTTGTAAGTTTAAGTTTTACCCACTTACACGCCCAAGTAGCGAAAACCGTACTCCAGGCTCCTGACAAACTCAACCGTTTGTTGGAAACCAAAATTACATTGGATAAAAAAGCATCGGAGGAGAGACTTTATTCCATACAAGTGTATTATGGAAATTTTGAATCTACTACTGCCGTTTTGGAAGAATTTAAGGAGTTATTTCCAACTCTAGAAACACAACTTATTTTTGAAACGCCCAATTATAAAATAAGAGTTGGTAGTTACACCACAGAGCGCGAGGCGCTGGAGGCGTTGGGTCCAGTGAAAAGGAAATTTCCTGCTGCTTTTGTGCTAAAGCCTTAAGTTTATTTTAGCTTTTTCTTAACCGCAACTTCAAGGTAACCTTCAACCACATCTCCTTCTTTGATGTCGTTAAATCCTTTGATTTGCAACCCACAATCGTACCCTTTGGTTACTTCTTTAACGTCATCTTTGAAGCGTTTGAGCGATGCCAAAGTTCCTGAGTAAATAACCACTCCTTCGCGAATGATACGCACTCCAGAATTGCGAACAATTTTTCCGTCTGTTACCATACAACCTGCAATGGTTCCAATTTTAGAAATTTTAAAGGTTTCGCGGATTTCGGCGTTACCCGTAATTTCTTCTTTGAAATCAGGTGATAACATGCCTTCCATAGCGTCTTTAAGGTCGTTGATGGCATCGTATATAATAGAATAGCTACGGATGTCAATTTCCTCTTTTTCAGCCAATTGGCGTGCAGTTCCCATTGGGCGCACATTAAATCCAATTACAATGGCGTCTGATGCCGAAGCCAACAATACGTCAGACTCCGTAATTGCACCCACACCCTTGTGGATAATGTTCACTTGAATTTCTTCGGTTGAAAGTTTTTGGAACGAATCGGTCAATGCCTCTACAGAACCATCCACATCACCTTTCAAAATAACGTTCAATTCTTTAAAGTCGCCCAAAGCAATACGACGTCCAATTTCGTCTAGTGTAATATGACGTTGTGTACGCACCGACTGCTCGCGTACCAATTGCGTGCGCTTCGCAGCAATTTGTTTCGCCTCACGTTCGTCATCATATACATTAAAGCGATCCCCTGCTTGCGGCGCACCATCAAGTCCCAAAATGGATACTGGCGTAGAGGGCCCTGCTTGTGTAAGCTCGCGGCCGTGCTCATCGTGCATGGCACGTACCTTTCCACTGTGGCGTCCTGCCAGAATATAATCTCCAATTTTCAAAGTTCCTGTTTGCACCAAAATGGTGGATATATACCCGCGTCCTTTATCCAAATAGGCTTCCACAACCGTACCCTGCGCAATACGATTTGGATTGGCTTTGAGCTCTAACAACTCTGCTTCGAGCAATACTTTTTCTAATAATTCTTCAACACCCTGACCCGTTTTAGCCGAAATGTCATGCGATTGAATTTTTCCGCCCCAATCTTCAACCAACAAATTCATCCCTGCCAAACTCTCTTTGATTTTATCAGGGTTTGCGGCAGGTAAATCCACTTTGTTGATGGCAAATACTATAGGTACAGATGCG
>CAZSSZ010000111.1:0-5255 GCA_964609755.1 uncultured Flavobacteriaceae bacterium
GGACAACCGCTTTACCGTTATGTTGGTGGCACTCGTGCCATCACGCTTCCCGTTCCTATGATGAACATTATCAATGGGGGTTCTCATTCCGACGCGCCTATCGCCTTTCAAGAATTTATGATTATGCCCGTTAAGGCGGTTTCCTTAACGCAAGCCCTTCAAATGGGGACTGAAATTTTCCATAACCTTAAAAAGGTGCTTAAAGGAAGAAATCTTAGTACTGCTGTTGGGGACGAGGGTGGATTTGCACCAACGTTGGGAGGCACTGAAGATGCGCTAGACACCATTTTGTTAGCGATTGAAAAGGCTGGATATAAACCTGCTGAAGAAGTGATGATTGCGTTAGACTGTGCGGCAGCAGAGTTCTATGTAGACGGCAAATACGATTACACCAAATTTGAAGGTGCGTCTGGAAAAGTGCGTTCTTCACATGAGCAGGCAGATTATCTTGCTTCTTTGGTTGAAAAATATCCTATCGTTTCCATTGAAGATGGTATGGATGAAAACGACTGGGAAGGCTGGAAATACCTTACTGAAAAAATTGGAGGCAAAGCACAATTGGTTGGCGATGACTTGTTTGTAACTAATGTTACGCGCCTCAGCCGTGGAATTGAGCAAGATATTGCTAACTCTATTTTGATAAAAGTGAATCAAATTGGGTCGTTGTCTGAAACTATTGCAGCAGTGCAAATGGCACAAAACGCTGGATATACTTGTGTAATGTCACACCGCTCTGGTGAAACAGAAGACAATACCATTGCCGATTTGGCAGTAGCCTTGAACACTGGACAAATCAAAACAGGTTCACTTTCACGAAGTGATCGTATGGCAAAGTATAACCAATTGATTCGTATTGAAGAAGAATTGGGAAGAAACGCCTACTACCCGCAAGAGAAAGCATTTAAAGTGAAGTTTTAATTCACTACGTTTAATTTTTAGGAAGTTTAAGCTATGGCTAAAACAGCGACATTGTCTTATGAAGACAAATCGGTTGAATTACCTCTTTTAGAGGGAACAGAAAACGAATGGGGAATTGATATTAAAACCCTTCGAGGAAGTACGAGGCTAATTACCCTTGACCCCGGATATAAAAACACAGGCTCTTGCCAAAGTGCCATTACTTTTTTGGATGGTGAAAAAGGAGTTTTGCGTTATCGCGGGTATGATATTGAGGATCTTGCCAACAACGCCGATTTCTTAGAAGTTGCTTATTTGCTCATTTTTGGTGAATTACCTAACCAAGAACAGTTAGATAAGTTTTTGACGGATATCAAGGAAGAATCCTATATCAACGAAGACCTAAAGAAGATTTTAGAGAGTTTTCCGAGTGCTGCGCATCCTATGGGGGTTTTATCTTCATTAACAAGTGCATTAACGGCATTTAACCCTTCTTCTGTCAATGTTGAAAGTGAAGAAGAAATGTACAAGGCTATCATACGTATTTTAGGGAAATTACCGGTATTGGTGGCTTGGGTGTTCCGTAAAAAATCAGGTCTTCCATTAAAGTATGGCGATTATTCACTTGGATATGTAGAGAATATTTCTCGAATGATGTTCCGAAAGCCAAACAAGGAATATGTTGCCAATCCCATTGTGGATGCAGCATTGAATAAGCTATTAATTCTCCATGCTGACCATGAGCAAAACTGCTCGACTTCTACAGTACGCATTGTAGGTTCTTCGCATGCAGGCTTATTTGCATCTATTGCAGCAGGTATTTCAGCCCTTTGGGGTCCCTTACACGGTGGTGCAAACCAAGCTGTGGTTGAAATGCTCGAAGCCATTCGTCAAGATGGCGGCGATACTAAAAAATACATGCAAAAAGCCAAAGACAAATCTGACCCATTCCGATTGATGGGCTTTGGACATCGTGTGTATAAGAATTTTGATCCACGTGCTCGTATCATAAAAAAAGCTGCCGATGAGGTACTCAATGACCTGGGTGTCGTTGATCCTGTATTGACTATAGCTAAAGAATTAGAAGCTGAAGCCTTGAGCGACCCTTATTTTGTACAGCGTAAGCTATATCCAAACGTGGATTTTTATTCCGGCATTATCTACCGTGCCATGGGAATTTCTACAGAAACCTTTACGGTCATGTTTGCCCTTGGACGTTTACCTGGATGGATTGCACAGTGGAGAGAAATGCGACTCAACAAAGAGCCTATTGGACGTCCAAGACAGGTTTATGTCGGCGCGAATCAACGTCCGTTTGTCGCAATTGACAAGCGTTAACTTTTTCGTTGTAATTCTCTAGAGGTAGTCTTTCGAAATTGCTGCTTTTTGTTGCTGTATTTTTTTAAAGAAAACCCGTACAGGTTCTGATTGTGCCGATACACTTACCTTATGATGCTCAAAATGAACACTATACGCATCGCTTGTCCCTTTAAATAAAGTGAGCTTATAATACGGAATCACCACGGCATAGGTTTCCAAAAGTGATCGAAACCGCAAAATAATTCCTTTGGGGCGCAATTCGATGTTACAGATATTGTCGTTATGGTCTAATAAAAAAAGCGCGTCAATTTCTTTGCTACTTGCGGTAACATACAGCTTTGGAGAACCCACTCCGCCTAATTTTATACGCTGTAGAAGCGTAAAGGGTTTGCCCACAAGGGCATCTATTTCATCGCGTTGCAATTTGTTGTTATACGATACGTTTGCTAGCATTTCACAAAGATACAGCAAAACCATTTGCACCTTATGGAAACCTGTATCTTTGCAATTCATTTTAAGTGATGGAAAAACAACTTGCTGAACAGTTACGTGTTTATTTTAAGGAGCAATACAACAAGGAGATTGCCACTTTTGATATGCAACCTACCAAACCACAGTTTGAGGGCGATTTGACCTTAGTGGTGTTTCCACTTTTAAAAAGCGTGCCCAAAAAACCTGCAGACCTTGCTGCGGAATTGGGAGATTATTTGGTTGAAAAAGTAACAGCAGTTGAAGCCTATAATGTGGTACAGGGCTTTTTAAATCTTCAAATTTCAGCATCTTATTATATTGATTTTTTGCAGCGTATTCAACAAGACGTAGATTTTGGTTTTAGTGCGTCTACCACATCCTCTCCGAAAGTTTTAGTGGAGTATTCCTCACCAAATACCAACAAACCCCTCCACTTGGGGCATATTCGTAATAACCTGTTGGGCGCATCAGTAGCCAACATTTTGGCTGCTAATGGCAACCGCGTGCATACCACCCAAATCATCAACGACAGAGGGATTCATATTTGTAAATCGATGGTGGCGTGGCAAAAGTTTGGCAATGGCGAAACGCCAAAGTCATCTGGATTAAAAGGCGATGCATTGGTTGGGAAATATTATGTGCTTTTTGATCAGCAGTACAAAAAAGAAATTAACGATTTGGTCGCTTCGGGCATTGAAGAAGCGCAAGCCAAAAATGAAGCGCCTATTTTCCAAGAAGCCAAAACGATGTTACTGCAATGGGAGCAAAACGATACGCAAGTACGTGCGCTTTGGGCGCAAATGAATGGTTGGGTATATAAAGGCTTTGCAGAAACCTATTCGCGTTTGGGGGTTGATTTTAATTCCTATTATTACGAAAGCGATACCTATGTGTTGGGTAAAGAAATTGTTGAGGAAGGACTCGAAAAAGGTATTTTTTACCGAAAAGAAGACCAATCTGTTTGGGTTGATTTGACCGATGATGGATTGGATGAAAAATTATTGCTTCGCGCAGACGGCACTTCGGTGTACATGACCCAAGATTTGGGCACGGCACGTTTGCGCTACACCGATCATCCCGATATGGGAGGTATGGTGTATACCGTTGGAAATGAGCAGGATTATCATTTTAAAGTGCTTTTCTTGATTTTGAAAAAACTGGGTTACGATTGGGCATCGCAGTTACACCATCTGAGCTATGGTATGGTGGATTTGCCTAGTGGAAAAATGAAGAGTAGGGAAGGTACTGTGGTAGATGCCGATGCACTCATGGACGAAATGCATGCCACTGCCAAAGAAATTTCTATAGAGTTGGGTAAGCTAGAGGGTATGTCTGACGAAGAGAAAGAATCCCTCTACCATACTATTGGTATGGGCGCATTAAAGTACTACATCCTTAAAGTGGATCCCAAAAAGCGTATTTTATTTGACCCAAAAGCCTCTGTGGATTTTAATGGAAACACGGGTCCTTTTATCCAATATACCCATGCGCGTATTCAATCTATCTTGCGTAAATCCGGAGATATTGAGTCTACTTTTGATGGAAGTGTTTCTTTACACGAAAAAGAGCGATCTGTATTAAAAACAGTTGAACAGTTTCCATCAATTGTGGCTGCTGCTGCACAGCAATACAGCCCTGCGTTGGTGGCAAACTATCTGTATGATTTGGTAAAGCAATTCAACTCGTATTATCAAGAAGTGCCCATTTTGGTTGAGGAAAATGACTTGCGTTCTTTTCGGGTTTTGTTGTGTAGTATTGTAGGTTCTGTTATCCAGAAAAGTTTAGGCTTGTTGGGCATAGACGCGCCAAACAGAATGTAATAAAAAAAGCCCCGAGGAAACCTCGAGGCTTTTAATCTAAGAGTTATCTTTCTTATTTCTTAGAAACGGCTGCAGCATAAACTACAAGACCAAATCCAATTTTGTTAATGGCATCACCAATGTTGTATACAACATCCATGTTTACACCTATTCCGTCTACAAAGTCATACCAACCGTCAGTACCGATCATATATCCTAATGGGTAGATTGCCCATCCGATAAGTACAAATAAGGTTAGTGTTTTGTGTGCTTTTTCAACAGCACCACCTGCAGAAGCAGCAAGTTTAGCTAATGGACCAAACTTGATTAACCATGCAATGTAGAAGTATGCTAAACCAGAAGCAAGACCCCAAAGTGCTGGACCGCTAGCCGTATCAGAAACTTCACCGAAGTAACCTGTTACAAGCATTACAAGCGATGCCCAGATCAATGTGCTAAGGTGCTTAGTTGTAGCACCTGCAGCTTTGAGAATCAAGTAAAACTCAACACACATAAGTGGCACTGTTAAAATCCAGTCGATGTAACGAATTTCGGTTGTTACACCACCAGAAGTAGCAGCCTCTCTCATGTAGTAATAGTGTACAGCAGCGATGAAAGTAATCAAACCTGAAACCAAGATTGACGTTCTCCATTTGCTGTCGAACTGATTTAACGACAAGAAAAAGAATGCTGATGCAGCAGTCATCGCCATTGTCCCTAAAAAGAAAGTGAAATTTACCGGATCACTTAAGTCCGCAATTGTAACTA
>CAZSSZ010000112.1:0-5186 GCA_964609755.1 uncultured Flavobacteriaceae bacterium
TGATGCGGTAAACGCTTAGTTTGTAACTTTTATTAGCCTCTCTGGTGCAAACCTGCCTGGCGGAAAGACAGTCGCGCGCCAGTATGGAACACAAAAAAAAGCCAACCTCACGGCTGGCTTTTTATCACTCCTTTTGTTTTTTAAACTTTTCAAAGTCGTTTTCTTCCAACACTTTGGGCCAAGTGTTGTTGTCTTTATTAATGTCAGCAGTAGCATTGTCAGGGTCAACCAATACCCCCACAAGTTCTTTGTCTGTAGCAATATATTTACTTACGGTTTGATCGCTTTTGCGCCACACTTGCGCCGGATAGGTTTTGCGCTCTTTAGTGCCGTCGGCATAGCTGTATTCAACAATTAGTGGCATGGGAATGCCACCGGGCTTTTCAAATACAACCTCGTAAAATTTCTTTGGCTCCTTACGGTTCTTTAATTCCTGTGGGGTAAGGTTCTCCAAGCTGCGTTGGTAATACAAGGAGAAATAACGTTTGTCATCACCCAATTTCTTAAGGTCTTTAACATCGGTCACTCCAATATCCACCACCTCGGTAGTAAAAAACCATCCGCGCCAAAACCAATCCAAGTCAAAGGCAGAAGCATCTTCCATAGTACGGAAAAAGTCTTCAGGTGTAGGGTGCTTAAACATCCAACGTTGGGAGAATGTCTTGAAGGCGTGATCAAACAAGTCGCGCCCCATAACCGTTTCGCGCAAAATATTTAAGGCCGTGGCGGGTTTGCTATAGGCATTGGGTCCCAGTTGGTATACGTTTTCTGGGTTTGACATGATAGGCGCAATAAAATCTTGGTCGCCTGCCATATAGCGGACAATGTTTTGCGGATCCATATCGTCTGAAGGATAATGATCCAAACCAGGGATAGCATCGGGGTGTGCTTTGCCAAAGTCTTGTTCGGCAATGATTTGCACAAAGCTGTTAAGTCCCTCATCCATCCAGCCCCATTGGCGCTCGTCTGAATTCACAATCATGGGGAAAAAGTTGTGTCCCACTTCATGAATAATCACCCCAATCATACCAAACTTGGTGCGGTCACTGTAGTAACCGCTTTCATCGGGTCGTCCAAAGTTGAAACAAATCATGGGGTATTCCATACCTACATCGTCAGCATGTACGGAAACCGCTTTGTGATAAGGATAGTCAAAAGTCATGTTAGAGTAGGATTTTAGCGCACTTGCCACTGTCTTGGTTGACCATTGCTCCCAAAGTGGATTTCCTTCTTTAGGATACACCGAAACCGCCATCACATCCTTGCCGTTGATGTCCACATTCATCATGTCTACAATAAACTTACGCGATGAAGCAAAGGCGAAATCACGTACATTTTTTGCTGTGAAATGCCAGGTTTTTGTTCCTGTAGGCGTGTTTTTTTCGTTGGCTTCGGCTTCTTCTTGGGTTACAATAAACACAGGTTCGTCATACGATTTTTGCGCTAGCTTAAAACGCTTCATCATTTCTGAAGAATACACCGCCTTGCGGTTTTCCAAAACTCCGGTAGCTTCAACAATATGGTCGTTGGGAACCGTAATTTTTACATCGTAATTCCCAAAGGGAAGGGCAAACTCACCATTGCCCCAAAACTGTTGGTTTTGCCAACCCTCAACGTCGTTATACACCGCCATACGAGGGAAAAATTGTGCAATAAAATACGCGTAGTTATCATCTTTCGCAAAATACTCATAGCCCGAACGCGCATCCCAAAACTGACGGTTGGGAATGTTGTAGTGCCACTTTAGGCGAAACGACATAGAAGTACCCGAAGCCAAAGGGGTTGGTAAATCTATGCGCATCATGGTTTGATGAACGGTATAGGGCAAATCGATACCCGAGGTCGTTTGTAGCGCATCGATTTTAAAGCCTCCGTCAAACTTTTCGTTGAGCATAAATTCGTTTACAAATCCTGGGGCAACAGAGCGTTGAGTACCGTAATAATTGCTACCGTTATTCAATCGGTCAAAAGACTGCCCATCGCGAGCACGCACATTTTGGTCGAGTTGCAACCATAAATACGTGAGTGTTTCTGGCGAGTTGTTGGTGTAGGTCACCGTTTGATCGCCAAACAGTTGTTGGGTTTCATCGTTGAGTACAAGTTCCATGTTGTAATCCGCTTGCTGCTGATAGTATTCTGGACCTGGTGCCCCCGAGGCGGTGCGGTATACATTTGGCGTTGCCAATTCGTTATAAAGTTGTCTAAACTTGTTTTGGTTTGTGTGCCCTTGCGGTGTTTCTTGGGCATAAGAAGCTGTAAACAAAACAGTCAGAAAAGCGGTGAGTATTTGAGAGTACTTCATTTTCAAAGGATTTTTGTTAAAGATATTGGTTTGTAGGAAAATTAAAAACGATACTGGGCAAAATTTTGGTCTTTGCTGTGCAAAAAACTCTTTTTATGTGTTGGAGTTGAGAGGGTTACAATATTTTTTTGATCTGGGAAAACAGCAAACAAAAAGGCATTTGACCATTCCAACACCTCCACCTTTGGCACACTATCAAAGGAAGCATAAACATGTGTTTGGTCTTGTTTGTATTCCCAGCCCACAAACGAAAAAGTCGTGGTTTCGGGAAGCCCATACACCACAAAATGTGTTTTAAAATAATCTCCCAAAAGGCTGTCCAGAATTTCTTTGGGGGTATTGTCTGGGTCTAATTTTATTTCCCTTTTTGCATGCTTGGAAAGCGCAGCCGAAAAATCATCGGTAAACACCCGCGACACCAGTTGCAATTGGTGCTTTTCGGGCTTGTAAAACATATTGGTGGTGCTCACATAATATTTGTGAGGTGTGGTTGCCAAAAGGGCAAAACCCAACAAAAGCCAAAGCGCACGCATCAGTTTTGTTTGTTGAATTTTTGACTTGTCTTCACTAGAAAATCCATGATTTCAAAATCCGATTTTTCCTCTAGCAATTCTTTGGTTTTAATTTCGCCATCGCAATACACCAAAAACAAACCAATCTTATCTTTTGCTATACCTAACTGCTCTGTAAAAAAGGCATCGTCAAAAAGCTGCCGAATCACCTCACTAGGTTGCAATGCGTAGGTTTTTTCTTTGACTTTGTCCTTGTTTTCCACCAATCGATACAAGGCCTTAAACACATTCACAAAATTGACTCCGTTGTACAATTGCCCCTCACGCATCAGTGTATTTTCTACTCTTGTGGAGCGGTCGCGCTCATAGTCGTATTGTTTGAATTCATCGGCGCGAGCATCCAAAAACTTTTGGCGTTGTTCGGGGGTTACCACCACTTCGTCAAGTTCGGTAACTTTTTCAGTTACGTCAATCACGAGTCTGCCACGCTGTAAAATATCTTTTGTGATTTTGACTACTTTAATCTGGTATTGCAACGAAGTAAACACCAATTCGTCATCCATTTTAACCTCTATGGCAAATTCGCCATTATCGTCAGAAATCGTAGCTTTTTGGGTGGTGGAATTCACCACATTTGCTGCCACCACATTGGTGTTTTGGTAGAGAATTTTTCCTCGAAGCCAAGTGCGGTAATCGGACTGCGCCATAGCCAAAGGCGCAAAAAAAAGGGCAATGAGTATATGTCTCATATAATAAAAATTGGGTTGGCTATGCACAAATATACAGGATTCCTACAAACGCTTTACAAAGTGAAAGCCTAGGTGTTCAAAACCTTCACGGGCATACAAACGGTGTGAGGCAATGTTTTCTTTATAGGCGTTAAGCTCCAGTGCCTCGTAGCCCTCGGCTTTTAGTTTTTTGCCTATCCACTGCATAAACTGCGTACCCAATCCTTTTCCTTGATATTCGGGTTTGATGTAGAAGTGGTCTAACTCGCAACTTTTTCCCGAATAATGCCGGGTTTGGTACCACAAACCGCACAACCCAATCATTTCCGCGCCATCATAAAAACCTATGCAGTCGTATTCATGGGCAAACATGGCAACAAACCGCTGCTTGTGCATTTCATCTGCATATTTGTGCTGTGTGAAATCTTGCATGAGCGGTAGGATTTCGGGTATATTCGCTACTTTTAAAAATCGAAAGTCAACCTTCATAGTTTTTGCAACAAAACACAAACATACAACTAAAAGCCATCTGTACGAAAGACACCTATGCGGTGCGCCACCCCGTGTTGCGCAACGGATTGCCACTAGAAAGCTGCGCCTTTGATGTTGACGATGAACCAAACACCTTGCATTTGGGCGCATTTGCAAACGATACCCTTGTTGGGGTATTGACGTTGCTGCCCAAACCAGAAAGCGTACAACTTCGTGGCATGGCTGTGTTGGAACATTTTCAAGGACAAGGCATTGGCAAGCAACTCGTTGCCCATGCGGAACAGCATGTGCGCCAACAAAATATTTGCACGGTATGGATGAACGCACGCCTGATTGCCGTGCCTTTTTACGAAGCCTGTGGCTACCAAAAACAAGGCGACACCTTTGAACTGCCCTATGGAGGGACACACTATTATATGCTAAAACACCTATGCGACGAAGCCTAATTTTTGTTTTGATGTGTCAAATGGCAATGGGGCAAATCAATATCACCCACCTCATTGGGATAGATGAAAGCTACCTGACAACGCTAGAAACATACCAACTAACACCCAACACCGCCGATGCGTTTTGCGCCATGCAAACCGCTGCACTACAAGACGACATCGATTTACAACTGGTTTCGGCATACCGTTCGTTTGCACGACAACAACAGATTTTTGAGGACAAATACATCCGCTACACCGCTGAGGGACTGACGCCCACGGCTGCCATTCAGCGTATTTTGGAGTACTCCACCATTCCCGGCACTTCGCGCCACCACTGGGGCACCGACATTGACATTACCGATGGCAACGCACCCAACCAAAAACGCCTATTGGTACCCGAAAAATTTCATGGCAACGGCCCTTTTGCGCCCTTGCACCAATGGATGCAAGCCAACGCCCATCGTTTTGGGTTTTATTTGGTGTATACCGATGATGCCTCCCGCACCGGATTTGCCTACGAGCCCTGGCACTATACCTATTTGCCCGAGGCAAAAGCCTTTCTCGAACAATACGACCCAAACACCGCCTATGCCTTTTTTAAATCGGTTGGCGTAGCGGGAAGCGAATACATCACCCGTGATTTTTGGAGCAACTATTACCACAATTACGTCAAAGGAATTAACGTCGAATTAACAGAATAGTTTTTACAGCTGGCATGGCTTTT
>CAZSSZ010000113.1:0-5171 GCA_964609755.1 uncultured Flavobacteriaceae bacterium
TGTTCAGATTTAGAGGAAGAACCGGTTGGGCTACTTGCCCCTGAGGGCTTTTTTAAGTCTCCTAAAGACATACAAACTGCAGTAAATGCGGCTTATGGACACATGACTCATGAGGATTTTTGGGGAAGAAAAATGTCACTAACCCTAATGCTAAGAGGCGATATGGTTGGTATTGGAGACCCAACTACTTCTACGCGAAGAATTGAGCACGATGACTTTAATGTGCCCACCGACAACGGGATGATTTCCGGATATTGGAATAGGGTATATCAAATTATTGCAGCTGCCAATCAGGCCATTGCAGGTGCTGAGCAAGTAAGTGCTGCAGATGAGATAAAGAATCCTATTGTTGCTCAAGCATATTTTGTTAGAGCTTTTGCGTATTTCCATTTGGTAAGACAATTTGGTGATATCCCTTACATTGATGCGCCTATCAGCGATGCCGCTGCTGCTGCTTCAATAACTAAAACTGCCACTGCAAAGGTGTACGAAAATATCATTTCTGATTTGAAATATGCAAAAACATGGTTGCCTAACACACAAGCGTCAAGAACCATTCCAGCAAAATCTGCTGCGCACTCCTATTTGGCTTTAGTGTATTTGACGATGGGAGACTATCAAAAAGCCTATGATGAGGCTAAAGGCGTAATTGATAACGAAAGTGTATACCAACTCGGTTTGGAGGCTGACTATCAAGATCTTTTTGATGCAACTAAGATTGATGGATCAAATGAGCCCATTTTTGCATTAGACTTTAATGGCTTTAGAAGTGGTGACGCAGGACAAGACTATCAGGCAGCACTTACTGGAATTCGTGGAGACGAACAGTATGGTATTGGCGGCGGATGGTCAGTTGCTGTTCCTTCTCTTGAAGTGTTCAATACTTGGGATGATCAAGATTATAGAAAGTCCGTAAGCCTTGATGTTACAGGTGTGTTTAAAGGAAATGTTGAGCCGTACACAGTGTTTAAGAATTTCCACAGCAGAGCTGTTAACCGACCACACATTGCAAAATACACCAGACATCCAGGTGTAACAGCTAATGGTAATGGTAGAGCTTCTCAACACAACCACGCTATGATGCGTTATGCAGAGGTACTTTTGATTGCTGCCGAGGCATTAAATGAGGTTAGTCCTGGAAGTGCTGAAGCGCATGGTTACGTAAATCGTGTTAGAAGTAGAGCTCGAAACGGCGGTACTTTCCCAGCAGATGTTTCCGGCTTGTCTCAAAACGATTTTCGAACCTTGGTTTTAGAAGACCGTAAGTGGGAGTTGGCATTTGAATTTAAAAGATGGTACGACATCGTTAGAAGAAAAATGGGTGCAGAGGTATTTAGCGCTTCTGGTTTAGAAGGGGCAAAACCAAATTTTGATCCAAATCAAGATTATTTACTTCCATTACCTGCAGATGAACTTGCACGTAATCCAAATTTATTACCCAACAACCCAGGGTATTAAGAGTTTAATTTTTGTGATTAACTACACAAAAGGCTGTCCAGCGCGCTGGACAGCCTTTTTTTTACCTCAAATTATTACTTTCGAATCATAATGATGTTTTTATTAAATAAAAATGGTGTCCTAACATAAAAAGTGCATTTTTTTTGATGATTAGCTTCTCAATTTGTTGATTCATTCTTTTTTGTTCGCATTTAAATTAGTACTTTTACAAAACCAAATCTGGTTAACCAATTTAGTCATGAAAACTGATATTAAAGAATTAAACGGCTTAGCTTCTAAAGAGAAGTTCATTATTTCAGAAATTAAAACTCTGATTAACCACAAGAATCTAGAACCGGGAGACAAATTACCCGCCGAGCGATTGTTGGCAGACCGTATTGGGGTTACGCGTGGCAGTATCAGAAATGCCATTCAAAAAATGGAATATTACGGGCTTTTAAAGTCTATACCGCAAAGTGGGACATTTGTTGCTGACCTTGGCCGCACTGCTTTAAATGGCATGATAGACCAAATTATATCCCTTCCTACTCCTGATTTTAAGTCTTTGGTGGAAACCCGGATTTTTTTGGAACTTAAGATTGTCAAGTTTGCGGCTGCACGGCATACGCAACAGGACTTGTCTGATATTGAAGAAGCACTCGAAAATTACAGGCAGAAAACCCTAGCAGGTGAAGATTCAGTTGCTGAAGATTTGTTATTTCACCTTGCTATTGCCAAGGCAAGTCATAACACTTCGCTTAACAAACTGATGTTGTCTATTACCCCCCAAATTATTATCGATTTCGGAAAATATCACGTGTGTAAAAACAATACTGCCGTAAGTGCAATTGAAGAACACCAAGCTATTGTAGATGCCATTCGGGCAAAGGACCCTGCCAGGGCTGAAGAAAAAATGAAAGAACATTTTAGTGTTTTGTATCAGTATTGTTACGAAACCTAAAAACATATACAACTAAGAGGGAGTAAAATTGCACTGCACCATTGGGTAACGCACATTACCAGATGTTTCGCTTTTTTTCTCGAAAAACATACTGATATGAAACTAAAAGGACTACGCTGGTGGGTTATTGGACTCGTGTGTCTAGCCACCATTATAAACTACATAGACAGGTCCGCACTTGGCATTATGTGGCCCGCAATGAGTGAAGATCTTGGGCTTACTAAAGAGGATTATGCATGGATAATTAACATTTTCACCATCACATATGCTGCTGGTAAATTCATCTCAGGAAAACTATATGATAAGGTAGGTACCAAAATAGGTTTCGTGTTGTCTATTTTCTTTTGGTCATTGGCTTCTGTACTTCACTTTTTTGCAAAAGGGGCTGCATCTTTAGGCATCTTTAGAGGATTACTCGGAGTTGCAGAAGCAGGAAATTGGCCCGGAGCGGTAAAAAATAATGCAGAATGGTTTCCTATCAAGGAACGTGGTTTAGCACAAGGAATTTTCAACTCAGGTGCTGCTATTGGCTCTATTGTTGCTGCACCTATTATTTCTTCATTGTTTGAAACCTATGACTGGAAATGGACCTTTGTTATCATTGGTGTTTTGGGTTTTCTATGGATAATTCCGTGGGTTATTTTTAACAAGAAAATACCCAAAGACCACCCCTGGATTACAGAAGAAGAAAAAGCATATATTCTTTCTGATACAGCTAAATCCAATGAGAACACCGCAGATAGAAAGAGTCTTGGTGTTGCAAAAATACTTTCCTACAAGCAGGCGTGGGGGGCTATTTCTGCGCGTTTTTTTATAGAGCCGATTTGGTGGTTGTTTGTGTTTTGGATGCCGATATACTTAGCAGATCAATATGGGTTTAATGTCAAGGAAATCGGATTGTACGCATGGTTTCCTTACGTAGGCGCGATGATTGGAAGCTTATCAGGCGGCTGGTATGTTAAAAAGTTAATGCAAAAAAAATCACTTGACAAATCACGGAAGAAGGTAATTTTAATAGGGGCAGTCGTTATTTTGTTAGGCATTATTGGGGCAATTCTATTTGCCGATACCCCTGAAAAATTTGTGTCGTTTGTGTTCATAGTTCTTTTTGGATTTCAATTTTCAATAAGCAATATCCAAACAATACCTAGCGATTTATTAAACAAAGAGTCTGTTGGAACCTTAGCAGGTCTTGGCGGTAGTATTGGAGCGATTTCTGTCATTATCATGAATTGGTTAATTCCAATCATTACTGTGGATTCGTACACGCCAGCATTTTTGATTTTGGCGGTACTTGCCCCGCTCACTGTCTTGTCAATTTTCATTTTGATAAAGGAAATTAAGCCACTTCAATCAAATGAGTAATAATTTTTAAAACTTAAATAATATATAATGAGTAAAAAAGAGGGAAAAATAGCAGTTGTAACTGGCGCTACAGGCGGAATCGGATTTCAAGTTGCAAAAAAACTTGGTGAGGACGGCTGTACCGTAATTCTCAACGGCATTGAAGATGACAAGGGTACAGATAGAGTTAAGGAACTTCAAGCTTTGGGTATAGATGCTGAATACTACGGCTTTGATGTTACAGACGAAAATGCAGTAAATGAAAATATCCATAAAATTGGAGAGAAATACGGGAAAATTGATATTCTAGTAAACAATGCAGGTGGTTTGGGCGGTAGATCTCGTTTTGAAGAAATGACAACCGAGTTTTATCGTTTTGTTATGGCATTAAACCTAGATTCAACCTTTTTTGTTTCAAGAGCAGCAATTCCTTTTCTTAAAAAAGGCGAAAACGCAACGATTATAAACTATACCTCTAATGCAGGTTGGAATGCTGGTGGTCCGGGTGCCGGAATTTACGGTACTTCAAAAGCTGCAGTACACGCCATTACGCGTGCACTTGCTAAAGATTTAGCTGAATATGGAATCCGCGTAAATGCGGTTTCTCCGGGAACCATCGATACGCCTTTTCATGCGCAAATAAAGTCAACTAAGCCAGAAGTGTTTGCTTCTTGGAAAAATAACATCATGCTTGGTAGATTGGGGCAACCCGAAGAAGTTGCAGCAGTTGTATCTTTTTTAGCAAGCGATGACGCTTCTTTTTTAACTGCCGAAACCATTCAGATAGGTGGAGGTCAAGCGTTAGGAATTTAACAAAACACATCTTTTTTTACGCAATAAATGTTTTACTCTATTGAGATACTCCCTAGATAAAACATTAAATTTGCGCAACATAACGTAAACAAAAATTTAAACACACAATGAAAAAAGTAGTCACTTTTGGCGAAATCATGTTGCGCTTAGCGCCTCCTGGCTTTTTGCGCTTTTCACAAACAAATTCTTTTGATGTTATTTACGGCGGCGGCGAATCTAATGTTGCTGTTTCTTTAGCCAATTACGGGGTTCCGGTGCGCTTTGTTTCGCGTGTACCAAACAACGATATTGGTGAATGTGCGCTTATGGAGATGCGCAAGCGTGGCGTAGAGACCGATTTTATGCTTCGTGGTGGCGACCGTCTAGGGATATATTTCCTAGAGACTGGTGCTGTGAGTCGTGGCAGTAAAGTGGTTTATGACAGAGCCCACTCGGCCATGTCTGAAATACAGCCCGGAATGGTAGACTGGGACAAAGCCTTTGAAGGGGTGGAGTGGTTCCACTGGACAGGGATTACGCCTGCTATTTCACAGTCTGCAGCAGATGCCTGTTTGGAAGCTGTGAAGATTGCCAGTGAGAAAGGAATCACCATTTCTACGGATTTAAATTACAGAGC
>CAZSSZ010000114.1:0-5098 GCA_964609755.1 uncultured Flavobacteriaceae bacterium
TGTCGAAGATCGTCTTCACACAGAAGCCGCGATTGGCGAAGCCTTTGTAGCGCGAGCTAAAACCATAAAAGGGGTAAAAAACATAAAAGGGCGTGGACTGATGCTTGGGCTTGAATTTGATTTTGAAGTGGGCGAACTCCGCAAAAAACTCATTTACGACCACCGTATTTTTACAGGGGGTAGCAGCAACAAAAAACTGTTGCGCATATTGCCTCCACTAACCTTAAAACAAAAGCATTTCGATCAATTTTTTGATGCATTAGAACAATCTCTATGAAAGCCCATAATGGGCATTTGACAATAAACAGCAACACCCGCTTGCCTGATTAAAATGAATATGAAGTGGTTTGCGAAATTTAAAAAAGATGAAACAATTTTTAACCCTTAACGACCTCCCCGATTTCGATGCGCAAGTAGCCCTTGCCAAAGAAATTAAAGCCAACCCCTACCAGTTTGAACAGGTGGGCAAACGCAAAACCTTGGGACTGTTATTTTTTAATCCGAGTTTGCGCACTCGCCTCAGCACCCAAAAAGCAGGGCGTTTGTTGGGTATGGACGTTATGGTGATGAATTTCAGCAACGAGGCTTGGGCAATCGAATACGAAGACGGCACCATTATGGAAGGTTTGCGTTCGGAGCACGTAAAGGAAGCGGCGCAAGTGGTATCACAATACTGTGACATTGTGGGTATTCGTGCCTTTGCCACGCTTACCGACAAAGAAAAAGACGAAGAAGAGCAAGTTTTGCAGAAGTTTATTGAACATGCTACAGTACCCATTTTGAATATGGAAAGTGCAACGGCACACCCCTTGCAGGCGTTGGCAGATGCGCTGACCTTGCATGAACTCGCATTGCCAAAAAAGCCAAAAGTGGTACTGACTTGGGCGCCACACCCCAAGGCGTTACCACACGCAGTAGGCAATTCGTTTACGCGCATGATGCAGCAGATGGATGCCGATTTTGTAATTGCCAATCCCGAAGGTTACGATTTAGACCCACGCATCACTAAAAACATTCCAGTAGTACACAATCAGGAGGAAGCACTTAAAAACGCCGATGTGGTCTATGCTAAAAACTGGTGTTCGTATGAACACTATGGGCAAATTTTAAGAACCGACAGCAAATGGATGCTCACGCCCGAAAAAATGGCATTAACCAACAACGCTTCGTTTATGCATTGTTTGCCCATTAGACGAAACGTGGTGGTTGCCGATGGCGTTTTGGATCATCCAAATTCTAGGGTGATAGAACAAGCAAACAACCGAACTTTTGCCGCTGCAGCGGTACTAAAAACCCTATTGTCGTGAGCAAAAAACTGCATATTATAAAGGTAGGCGGGCATTTGGTCAACGATGAAACTGCACTGCAAGAAGTGCTGGCTGCCTTTGCCAAAATCGATGCGCCAAAACTGTTGGTACATGGCGGTGGACGACATGCCACAGCATTGGCAAAACAGTTGGGCATCACGCCTCAACTGGTTGAAGGAAGACGCATCACCGATGCGGATATGCTCGATGTGGCAGTGATGAGCTATGCCGGTTTATCGAACAAAAAAATAGTGGCGCAATTGCAAGAATTGGGCGTAAACGCCATTGGGCTTAGCGGTGCCGACGGCAATTGCATTGAAGCCGTAAAACGTCCTGTCAAAGACATTGACTATGGTTTTGTTGGCGATGTTGTTGCCGTACAGGCAGACGTATTTAGCACACTAGCAGCAAACCATTTTGTGCCTGTTTTATGTGCCATTACACACAACAAAGAAGGGCAATTGCTCAATACCAACGCCGATACCATCGCTGCGCAAGTAGCTATTGCCTTGAGCAATACATTTGACGTAAAGCTATTTTACTGCTTTGAACACGCTGGTGTGTTGCATGATATTTCCACTCCAGATAAGGTAATGGAAACGCTAACCGAAGCACAAACGCATACATTTGTAGCAGAAGGGGTTATTCATCAAGGGATGGTTCCCAAGCTCCACAACGGATTTGATGCCCTTAAAAATGGGGTCAACGAAGTGATTATTAGTAATATAAACGCATTAACAAACACTAACGCACCCAAAACAACATTGCAATGAATCGAATAGAAACATTACAAAAAGAGGCCTTAACACTATTGCAAACGCTAATCAACACACCTTCGCTCTCTGGAGAGGAAGACCAAACGGCTGCACACATTAAAAACTGGCTGGAACGCCACGGCGTGGCCTGCAAACAGCAGCAAAACAACGTCTATGCCATCAACAAATACGAAGACCCATCAAAACCGTATCTGTTGCTAAACTCGCACCACGACACCGTGCATCCCAACAGTGGCTATACCAAAGACCCATACAAGGCTGAAATCAGTGATGGGAAGCTCTATGGATTGGGCAGCAACGATGCTGGGGGTGCCCTTGTGTGTTTGTTGGCAACTTTTGTGTATTTCTATGAGCAAAAAGACATGGCGTATAACCTTATTGTGGCGGCTACGGCAGAAGAAGAAACTTCTGGACCAAACGGGCTAAACAGTTTGCTGCCTACGCTTCCGCCTATTGATACCGCCATCGTGGGTGAACCTACGCAAATGCACTTGGCGGTTTCCGAAAAAGGCTTGGTGGTTTTTGATGCTACCATACACGGAACGGCAAGTCATGCGGCACACCCTAACGACGATAACCCAATTGATAAGATTGGCAGCGTTATCGATTGGTTTAATTCGTATGATTTTGACCGAGTGTCTGAAACCTTAGGTCCTGTAAAGCTGACCGTGACGCAAATCAATGCAGGGAAACAGCACAATGCCGTTCCGGCAGATGTAAAAATGGTCTTGGATGTGCGTGTAAACGACCGCTATACCAATGCAGAAATCAACGAATTGTTACAGGCTGCGCCATGCGAGGTTAAGGCACGTTCGCTGCGATTGAGTTCGTCCTCTATACCGATGGAGCATCCCATTGTAAAAGCAGGCGTTGCAGCAGGACGCGAAACCTATGGTTCGCCTACCCTATCGGATCAAGCGGTATTGTCGTGCAATTCGCTAAAATTAGGACCCGGCGATTCGCCACGTTCGCATACCGCCGATGAATTTATTTATGTAAACGAACTCGAAGAAGCAATCCCGTTGTATATTGACATTTTAAAACAAGCACTATGAAGCTTTGGCAAAAAAATAAAACTCCCGTAACCGAAAACGTTGACCGATTTACTGTTGGTGACGACAGGCTTTGGGATGTGCGCTTGGCGCCCTATGATGTGGTTGCCTCAAAGGCACACACACAGATGTTGGCAAGCGTTGGACTGCTTACCGCAGAAGAAGCCACTCAACTTAGTGAAGCATTAGACAATATTCTGACACTTGTTTCTTCTGATGATTTTGCGATTGAGGATGACTTTGAAGATATCCATTCCAAAATTGAGTTTTTACTCACAGAACAATTGGGCGATGTGGGTAAAAAAATCCATACGGCACGTTCCAGAAACGATCAAGTGCTTACGGCAATGCAGTTGTTTTTAAAAGATGAACTGACTGAAATCAAAGCACTTACAAAGGAGTTGTTTGGCACATGGATGACATTGGCAGAGAAGTACAAAAACGATTTACTTCCCGGCTATACGCACCTGCAAGTTGCCATGCCCTCCTCGTTTGGGTTGTGGTTTTCTGCCTATGCCGAGGCGTTGATTGACGATGTCATTTTACTCAACGCTGCGCATACCATCTGCGACCAAAACCCCTTGGGTAGTGCTGCCGGCTACGGCAGTTCGTTTCCCATTGACCGAAACCACACCACAGCAGCCTTGGCATTTAACACGCTAAAATTTAATGCAGTAGCAGCGCAAATGGGGCGTGGAAAATCGGAACGCATCACGGCAAGTGCATTGGGGTCTTTGGCGGCTACGCTTGGGCGTTTTTCCATGGACGTATGCCTGTATATGAGTCAGAATTTTAATTTTATCCACTTTCCGGAACACCTGACTACGGGGTCGAGCATTATGCCCCACAAAAAGAATCCGGATATTTTTGAATTGATACGTGGCAAATGTGCGCTGATACAAGGCTTGGCAAACGACTTTGCGCTATTGGGGCAAAACCTGCCGAGTGGTTACCACCGAGAAATGCAGCTTTTTAAGGGGAACATGATAGCGGGTATTGACAGCATTAAAGACTGCCTCACGATACTCAACAGTACGATAAAAGAGGTGCACATTCGTAAGAATATTATGGAAGACGGTATTTATACCTATGCGTTTACTGTGGATGCACTGAACGAATTGGTGCAACAAGGCGTACCGTTTCGAGATGCCTACAAGCAGGTTGGGCAACAGGTTGAGGAAGGTACTTTTGTGCCTCCCAAAAAAGTGGAGCACACCCATGTTGGGAGCTTGGGGAATTTGGGACTCGACAAAATTCAGGAAAAATTTGACAGGCACTTTTGATGTAGCATGAACACGCAACGGCTTTATTTTATTGATGCGCTTAGGGCCTTTGCGATTTTGATGATGCTACAAGGGCATTTTATCAGTGGCTTACTCGACACGACTACCGTTGACACCAGCCACCCCGTTTACCGCATTTGGCTCTATTTCCGTGGGATTACCGCACCCGTATTTTTTACGATAACAGGTTGGGTGTTCCTGTTTTTGTTGCAACGCAACCCCATAAAGGGCTGGCAAAACCCACGCCTAAAAAAAGGGCTAAAACGCGCACTGGAGTTGATTTTGTGGGGCTATGCCCTTAGGCTAAGCCTCCCCTATTTTTTAACCACCGGACGGCTTACCAAAACCTTTATGCGCCCCGATGTGCTGCAAATTATCGGCTGCGGATTGTTGTTTTCCATGCTTTTGTATGTGCTTTTTAATAGCCTTGGAAAATGGCGCCCTGTGCTATTTTTTGCCATAGGCATAGGCATTTTTGTCTGCGAACCGCTGTACGCCGATGTGGTGTTTGAAAACTTGCCTTTGTTTGTTGCTGCCTATTTGACCAAAGCCCACGGAGCGGTGTTTTACCTGCTTCCTTGGTTGGGCTATGTGAGTATAGGTGCCGGTATTGCTTTTTTGATGCCGAACAAAACTCAAAAACTACCTCAGCCCTATCAATTTCAGCAAACACAGAACAA
>CAZSSZ010000115.1:0-5079 GCA_964609755.1 uncultured Flavobacteriaceae bacterium
AAATCATTCGCCAAAAAACAGCAACCCTTATTGCGAGTTGTTGTGCTTTGGGGGCTACTTCCGTTCACGCTGCCGATGAAGTTGTTGAGCAAATGCGTGCATTTGGCGAAAACATAGGAATTGCATTTCAAATCAAAGATGATTTGTTTGACTATGGAGCCAAGAAAATTGGAAAGCCAACGGGAATTGATATTCGTGAAAAGAAGATGACGCTACCGCTTATTCATGTGTTAAATACCTGTACAGATAAAGAAAAAAAGTGGTTGCTACAATCGGTACGCCATCACAACAAAGACAACAAACGTGTAAAGCAAGTAATTGCATTTGTAAAAGAACGTGGCGGACTTGATTATGCCATTGCGCAAATGCACGCTTATAAAGACAAAGCAATAAAGCAGTTACATGCGTTTCCTCAAAACGAATTTCGTGATGCCCTAGAAGAAATGGTGCGTTATGTTATTGAGCGGAAGAAATAACAAAATCCGTATTTTAGGGCTTATTTTTAGCTGTGATCCAAAAATCCACCATAGATGCTGTATTTGAAACCGCCCGCCTTGAGGAGGTTATCGGGGATTTTGTGCAGCTAAAAAAATCGGGGTCAAATTTTAAAGGACTGAGCCCTTTTACCGATGAGCGTACCCCCAGTTTTATGGTCTCGCCCGTAAAGCAAATTTGGAAAGATTTTTCGAGTGGAAAGGGAGGTAATGTGGTTGCCTTTTTGATGGAGCACGAACACTTTTCGTATCCCGAAGCCATTCGCTATCTAGCCAAAAAGTACAATATTGAAATAGCGGAAACCGAGCAAAACGATGCGCAAAAAGCGGCTGCAAGTGCACGCGAAAGTATGTATTTGGTCAGTTCGTATGCGAATACCTTTTTTCAAGAAACGCTATGGGAAACCACACCTGGTAAGGCGATTGGGTTGAGTTATTTTCGGGAACGTGGGTTTACAGATCAAATCATTCGTGATTTTCAATTGGGCTATTCCCCAGACCAATGGGGGGCACTTACAGATGCTGCTGTAAAGGCGGGCTATCAGCTGGAGTTTTTAGAAAAAACAGGACTAACCATTGTGAAGGAAGACAAGAAATTCGATCGTTTTAAAGGTCGGGTGATGTTTCCTATTCATAGCATGTCGGGGCGTGTGTTGGGTTTTGGAGGGCGTATTCTTACCCAAGATAAAAAGGCAGCAAAATACATGAACTCACCCGAGAGTGAGATTTATAACAAGAGCAAGGTGCTCTACGGACTGTATCAATCTAAGCAAAGCATCGCCAAAGCGGACAATTGTTATTTGGTAGAGGGCTACACAGATGTGATTCAGATGCACCAGAGAGGGGTAAAAAATGTGGTGTCTTCTTCGGGAACGGCACTAACCCCTGAGCAGATTCGCCTCATTCGTAGACTTACGCCAAACATTACGGTTTTGTTTGATGGTGACGCTGCGGGATTACGTGCTTCGCTTAGGGGCGTCGATTTGATTTTGGAAGCGGGTATGAATGTGCGTGTGTGTTCATTCCCCGAAGGTGAAGACCCGGATAGTTTTGCCAGAGCACATGACAAGGAAGAAATGGAGCAATTTTTGGCAGAAAACGCCAAAGATTTTATTCAGTTCAAGGCAGCCTTACTCGTTGACGAAGCGGCACAAGACCCCATAAAAAAAGCAGAGACCATACGAGAAATGGTACAAAGCATCGCCAAAATTCCCGATCCAATCAAACAGGAGGTGTATGTGCGTTCGTGTGCTATGCTCATGGGGGTTAGCGAAGAAGTTCTTTTTGCAACCCTTGCCCAAGTAACCCAAAAAAAACCTGCAAAAGCCCAGCAATTTCAACCAAAGCAACCCATGGCAGTTGTTCCTGCCAACACTCCTCAGGTCAATACACGCTTTGAGCTGGAAAAGAATATCATCAAAATTTTGCTGCAACACGGGCAAGAGGAAGTTACTTTTGAGGAGCCTATGTTAGAGGTTGACGAAAAAACGGGAGACTTAAAAACGATACCCTCAAAGGTTACCAAGCGTGTTTTTGAGAAGATTTATCTGGATTTACAACAAGATGAAATCGATTTTACCACCCAATCGTTTAAACTTCTTTACCCCAAAATTTTACAAGAACTAAACGATAAGGGCGCTATTTCGGTAGACACTTTTGTTTCTGGATTGTCTGCTGAGCTTGCTAATGAAGTGTCAAGTTTATTACTGCAAGACGAACAATATACGCTCCACGACTGGGAACGGAAAAATATATTTGTCATGGAGAAGTCTAAGGCGTTGCCGCATTGGATTCTAGAAACCATGCTTCGTTTTAGGTGTCAACTCATTGATGAAAAAGTATCTACACTTCAATCCCAAACGGAAAAAAATCACGAGGCGCATCATGCCAATCTTCTAGAGGAAATTGTACAATATCACAAACTAAAAATTTTACTCAGTAACAGGCTAAATCGCGTGGTTTAATACAAGTCTAAATCAATATGCTGAGTTTTTCGGATCAGGTCCACAAGTGTTTTGGACGCTAATTTTTTCATTACCCTTAGACGATAAGTGCTTACGGTTTTTGGGTTGATATTGAGCAACATAGCAATTTCTTTATTCTGTTTTCCATTCACGAGCATTCGAAGCACTTGAACTTCGCGCTGGGAGAGTTTTTTTAAGATTTCTGCTGGATTCTGCCCCGTTTCGTTAAAAGCAATGATTTGCGCAAGTTCATTTGTAATATAAACCCCGCCTGTGCTTATCTTTAATATAGCTTCCCTTAGGTTTCCAAGCGGACTGGTTTTGCATAAATACCCCGAGGCGCCGGCTTTAAGTGCACTTATTGCGTAAAGTTCTTCGTTCAATACACTAAAAATTAAAAATCGCACATCAGGATATTGTTTTTTTAAATCTTGAATGATATGAATGCCTTCAAAGCCTGGTAACTCGAGTTCTAGTAGGACTACTGTTGCTTTTTTTGAGCGTAAAAAATCAACTAAGTCTCGATAGTGATGTCCTTTTCCTACAATGCTTATTTCTGAAGAATTACGGAATACCGCTTTAACTCCTTTGTGAATAATGGGGTGTGGATCAGCTACAAAAACACGTATCATCTGTCTTGATTGTTGTCAATAAAAGTATAAAAAAAGTGGTTTCTTATTGTAAAGAACACACAATCAATCGAATTTACTTAAAAAGTTTATCTCAAGGCTTGAGGAATTTCACAAACAGGAATAGGTGTCATCTTGTGTTTGTTGGCATTATGATGACGGGAAAAAACCTGCATGACTCGTGCTTTTTCGCCTTCAAAATCTTTGTGGGTTTTGCCCAACTGGTGTTGTTCCATAGCCCACTCCAATTGTTCGTAGGTTGCCCCCAATTGCGACTCATCGTTTCGGTCATCATCCCAAAGACCGTCTGTTGGAGGTGCTTGCAAAATAGCGTCATCAATACCCAGAGTTTTGGCAAGCGCACGCACTTCGGATTTCATCAAATCGGCGATGGGGCTTACGTCTACACCTCCATCCCCATATTTGGTGTAAAAGCCCACGCCAAAATCTTCTACTTTATTCCCGGTACCCGCGACCAAATAGCAGTAACGTGCGGCAAAGTAGTAGAGGGTTACCATACGAAGTCTTGAACGGCTGTTTGCAAGAGACAATAGTGCAGCATCACTCGTGTCTTCTTGACTTGTTACTGCTGTAAAAGTGGTAAAAACACTGTTTAGATTGATGGTTTTTCCCGAAACATTTGGGTAGTTTTTTGTGAGCCACGCAATGTGTTCCTGTGCCCTATCAACTTGATTTTGTTGTTGTTTGATTGGCATTTCCAAACAAAGGGTAGGTAATCCTGTTTTGGCGCATAATGTTGATGTGAGTGCAGAGTCGATTCCGCCGGAAACACCCACAACAAACCCCTTTAAATTGTTTTCATCGGCGTAAGCCAATAGCCATTGAGTGATGTGTTCAATTACTTCGTTGTTTTTCATAGCATTCGTATCTTTACACCCGTGATGGAAGTGGAAATGTTGGGTAAAATTAACGCATTTTTTTGGCAACCAAAAGCCTTGCTAGTGGCCGTGTTTTTTTGTGTTGTTGGCTGTATACCTTCTTCAAATCCAAAGCCAGAAGACCTCCCTGAAGTAGCCCAAGAATTTATTCAGTTTGAGGCTCTTTTTTATGGTGATTTAGATACGCCTTTGGGTCAGATAAAGGTGCATTTCCCCTATTTTTTTCCCACTCAAACTCCTGACAATGTTTGGATTGAAAAACGAACAGATTCCTTGCAACAAGCCCTATATGGTGCAACAAAACCCCTTTTTGACAAAAATATACCCCAACGGGTTGAGCGGGTTTTGCAGCATGTGAACTACTATTTTCCTAAGGAAAGCCTACCCAAAAAAACCATTACATTGCTCACAGATGTTGATTATTCGTTACGAGCCGTAGATGCAGATAGTTTGTTGTTGATTTCTATAGATACCTACCTAGGCGAAAATCACCCTCTTTATGAGGGTATTCCACAGTACATTAAAAACAAATTAACCCACACTCATTTAGAAGCAGAAATCATTGATGCACTTGCTTCGAGATTTGTACCACAACCAAGGGAGAGAACTTTTTTGGCGCAATGCATTGCGCATGGGAAACGCTTGTTGCTTCACGACTATTTTGCTCCTGATATTCCGCAAAACTATCACATTCAATATACGCAAGAGCAATGGGATTGGGCGGTGGATCACGAAGAAACGGTTTGGCGGTATTTTGTGGATAATGAGCTTTTGTTTTCTACAGATGAGAACCTGCGTTTTCGTTTTTTAACGCCGGGTCCATATTCAAAATTTTACACGACGCTTGACGCAAATTCACCTGGCAGGATAGGGCAGTGGGTTGGCTATCGTATTGTGCAAGCCTATCAAAAACGCACGGGAGCGAGCCTTCAGCAAATACTGAAAACAGATGCCCAAGAACTATTAAAAAAATCGAGATATAATCCATAACATGCAACGAAAAACAGCCATTACACTAGAGGTAACTTTACACGATAATCAAACTCCTGAAAACATGCATTGGTCTGCGCCCGATGGTGGGGTAAAACAACAA
>CAZSSZ010000116.1:0-5024 GCA_964609755.1 uncultured Flavobacteriaceae bacterium
ACTTCCGATTTTTACATGCGTTATTTCAATGCTGATGGTCACGAAGGCAGTCTGTGCGGAAACGGCTCGCGATGTGCCATTCACTATGCCAAAACACTAGGTTTGACTGCTGAAAAAGTGCTGTTTTCTGCTGCTGATGGGGTGCATCATGCACAATTTATTAACAACGAAATTGCTCTTGAACTTCACGATGTTTTGCAATGGGAACAAAGTGAAAACACTGTTTTTTTAGATACTGGATCGCCACACCATATGGTTTTTGTAGAGGATGTTGATCATGTCGATGTTGCTACTTTAGGGCGGGAAATTGCTCATGGTGCTCCGTATTTTAAAGCTGGCACTAACGTAAATTTTGTACAGCAGCTTCGCGTTGATATGATAAAGGTGCGCACCTATGAGCGTGGTGTAGAGGCGGAAACCCTTTCCTGTGGCACAGGTGTTACCGCAGCTGCTCTTGCCATGCATATTGCCAAGAAATCACCATCAGAAAAAATTTATATACAAACCCGTGGAGGGAATCTTTCGGTGTCCTTTTCACCTACCCTAAATGGGTATACCGCTATAATCTTGCAAGGTCCGGCAGCTCCAGTATTTACGGGAAATTGGGAAATCAACTAAGATGATTAAACGCGTTTTATTAGCTACCATACTATTGGGAATACTTGTTGGAGGTGTTTTTGTAGCGCACTTTTACCGCGTGTTTTTTGCTTCCAATACTGCGTTTGAAACGCCAACAAAAGAAGTTCTTTTTCCTTCAGAGGACACCAAAATCGCTGCATACGATACGCTTTCAAAAGTAGTCAAGCGTATAGATTTGTTTCAGCAAGCCGCAAGAAGAAAAGGATATCATCCAATTCCGGGACGTTTCGTGTTGGAAAATGGGATGAACAATAACGAAATAATTAACCGTTTACGTGTTGATAATGCTCCCCTAAAACTCACGTTTAACAACCAAAAAACACTGAGGCATTTTGCTGGATTTGTGGCTAACAAAATTGAAGCTGACAGCACCGCGATTATGCAAGCGTTTTTGGATCCGGATTTTCTAGAAAAAAATGGATTTAATGCTGAAAATGTGTTTTCAATCTGTATTCCAAACACGTACGAATTCTTTTGGAATACTTCAGCCACACAATTTCGTGACCGCATGTTGTTGGAATACAACCGATTTTGGACACCAAAACGCGAAGCTGCACGTAAAAGTATGCATCTTGAACGCACCGAAGTGATTGCTTTAGCAGCTATCGTTCAGTTGGAGTCTTATCGAAAAGTTGAACGTCCCACTGTGGCAGGAGTATACTTAAATCGTTTGCGAAAGCGCATGCGATTACAAGCAGATCCTACCATAATTTATGTCCTAAAGCGTAAAGCTAATAATTTTGATTTAGACATTCGCAGAGTGCTCTATGCCGATTTGAAAATAAAATCCCCTTACAATACGTATCGGAACAGAGGAATTCCCCCTGGCCCCATCACCATGCCTGATGTAAGCGCTATAGAAGCTGTTTTGTTCCCCGAAAAGCATAGGTATTTATATTTTGTTGCAGATCCAGATCGCACGGGCTATCATCTTTTTGCAACAAGCTTAGCGGAACATAACAAGAACAAAAAACGCTACACAAGCTGGTTGCGTCAGAAAAACATCTACCGCTAAGACGTTAAAAAAGAGAATACTGCGGGTCGGCGCAACAAGTCTTCCTTGCTGTTTTTCCACTCGGAAGCGGGTGCAGTTCGAATAAATTCGGTGGGTAAAGTAAGGTCACAAGCAATGCTCAGTTTAGTGTTGGGAGCTAAGCTTTTATACAATTCCTCTAACAATGCGTTGTTTCTGTAAGGGGTTTCAATAAAAACCTGTGTTTGCTGCAATTCTTTCGATTTTTTTTCAAACTGCTTGATGGCTTTTTTACGTTCAGCTTTATCAATAGGCAAGTATCCATTAAAAGAAAAAGATTGTCCATTTAAGCCCGACGCCATTACTGCCAAAAGAATAGACGAAGGTCCCACCAGTGGAACTACATTGAAATGATGTTGGTGTGCCATGGCTACCAAGTCTGCACCTGGATCGGCAATTCCAGGGCAACCGGCATCGGTAATAAGTCCAATGTTTTCCCCTTTTTGTAGGGGGATAAGCATTTCATGTAAAGCTTCAGGAGTGGTAAATTTATTTAGTAAAAAAACCTCAAAACTGCTTTGCGGAACCGTTGGGCATATACGCTTAACAAAGGCACGCCCTGCTTTTTCTTTTTCAAAAACAAAATAGCGCAGTTGCTCAACAATTTTTTTTACAGACATGGGAATGACCTCCAGCGGAGCTGTGTTGCCCAATACGTTGGGGATAAGGTAAAGCGTTCCTTTGGGTGGTGTTTCCATTTTTATTGTTTTGCTAACCAAGCACTACAACAATGATACACCAAATCAAACACATATTCAAAATCTTTCTCATCGCCATAATACGGATCGGGAACATTCTCAGCGTTTACTCCACTTGCTTCGGTAAGCAAGCTGATCTTTTGGCGTTGCGTTTCGGAAGTAGAAAGTGCATGAGCGTTGATGAGGTTTTGCTCGTCCATAACAAAAATGTGATCAAAGTCTTCCAAATCTTGAGCGGTGAGTTGACGAGCTTTTTGGTTGCTGATATCAATTCCGTTTTTTCTAGCCACATCAATACTGCGGGTATCGGGTTGTGCGCCTGTGTGGTAATTTGCTGTGCCAGCAGAAGCTACAACAAAGTCTTTGGCGCTGGCAAGATGGCGAAAGATACCTTCTGCTAATGGTGAGCGACAGATATTGCCCAAACACACCATAAGCACTTTTTTAGCCATTCTTAGTGGGTGAGTTTCTTGTTTAAGTCTTCCACATATTTGCGGAATTGCTTGTCTGTAAATGCTAGATTATCAACAGTTTTACACGCATGGAGTACAGTAGCGTGATCGCGGTGTCCAATTTTTGCTCCAATACTTGCCAACGAAGCTTTTGTCATTTTTTTAGAAAAATACATGGCAAGTTGTCTGGCTTGTACAATATGGCGTTTGCGCGTTTTCGATTGAAGCGTTGAGACATCCATTTGAAAATAATCTGACACTACTTTTTGAATGTGATCGATAGAAATTTCACGCTTGGTGTTTTTCACAAATTTCTCAACCACTTGGTTAGCTAGCTCTAATGTAACTTCTTTGCGATTAAATGAAGCTTGTGCAATCAGCGAAATAATCGCTCCTTCCAATTCGCGCACGTTCGTTTTAACGGACTTGGCTACAAAATCTACAATTTCTTCAGGAAGTTCGACGCCGTCTCGGTATAATTTGTTTTTGAGAATAGAAACACGCGTTTCATAATCAGGACGCATGAGTTCTGCTGATAATCCCCACTTGAAACGTGAAAGCAGACGCTGCTCAATATCTTGCATGTCAACAGGCGCTTTGTCAGAAGTTAGAATAACTTGCTTGCCGTTTTGATGTAAGTGGTTGAAAATATGGAAAAAAACATCTTGAGTCCCAGATTTTCCCGAAAAGAACTGAACATCATCTATAATAAGCACATCCATCACTTGATAAAAATGGATGAAGTCGTTGCGCGTGTTTTTCTTTACCGCTTCAATATATTGTTGTGTGAATTTTTCAGCAGAAATATATAGGACTGTTTTGTCCGGATATTTTTTCTTAATGTCAACCCCAATTGCATGAGACAAGTGTGTTTTTCCTAATCCAACACCACCAAAAATAAGTAGTGGATTGAAAGATGTTCCACCAGGCTTATTTGCTACAGCAATTCCAGCCGATCTTGCCAACCGATTAGCATCACCTTCTAAAAAATTTTCAAAGTTATAATTGGGATTTAGCTGCGATTCTACTTTCAGATTTCGAATCCCCGGAATCACAAAAGGGTTCTTCAACTCGGCGGTTGAAGCCCGAAATGGAGCTTCTACGTCCTGTACTTTTATACGTCCTTTGTTTTGACTTGGAATCTTTTCAGTAAACGCCTGTTTGTTACCAAAGGTATTTTCCATTCGGATTATATAAACAAGCCTTGCGTTGGGTCCCAATTCCTTGATCAATGCAACCTTTAATATTTTGAGGTAATGTTCCTCAAGCCATTCGTAAAAAAACTTGCTAGGCACTTCAATACTCAGCACTTCTTCGTTAAGCTTTAATGGCTTAATAGGTTCAAACCACGTTCTAAATGCCTGATTATGAATATTATCCTTAACAAATGTTAAACAATTTTCCCAGACGCTTATAGCGGTTTGTTGCATGTCGTTACGTTGATTGTTATTGATTGTGTTGCTAAAAACAAGACATTTATATATCGAAATCCATACTTATTTTTGCTCTACAAATATGTGCGTTAAATTTTTTATAAAAAAGTATTTTGACTATTGAATTTCTAGAATTTTTTATGCATATTAAGCACCAATAAGAAAATCAATTTTGACATAAATATCTTACAATGTGTAAGAAAAAAGCTACATTTAAATTTAAAGTTCATTATCATCAAGTTGACCAAATGGGGATAATGCACCATGCGCAATATGTTTATTTTTTGGAGCAGGCACGAATACAATGGCTAGAGAATCATGGCGTTCGTTATGCTGCCCTAGAAAAAAAAGGTGTTTTACTCCCTGTGGTTTCCCTTTCTATAGATTATAAACGCCCTTTACATTTTGATGATTCATTTTTTTGTCATTTATCATTGGAAAAATTCAAAGGTTCTTTGGTTGAGTTCTCATATCAGATTGAAGACAAAGAGAGTAATATTTTGTCAACTGCAAAAACCTCTTTGGTGTTTGTTAATGCCACTACAAGACGCGCTATGAAATGCCCCGAGGAACTGATGGCTATTTTTAGCGATTAATAATTTGTAAGTTATCCCGTACAAGTACTTTTTCGTTGCTTATGCCCACCGGTTTTGTGGGTGCCTTAACGCCCGAATTTAAGTTGAATTTGCTTTGAATTATACGGCATTCATCCCACAAATTTTGATTTAAAAAATGCATAAGGGTAGTTGATCCGCCTTCCACCAATATA
>CAZSSZ010000117.1:0-5016 GCA_964609755.1 uncultured Flavobacteriaceae bacterium
TTTTGGAGCACTATGACTGAGTGGAATCGATGAAGTCAAGGAAACAGTGGGTCGCGTTTCGGTGGATGAAAAAATAGCCTTACTCGACCAAATGGCAGATAGCGTGTTCTTGCCCTACTTGATTATGGCTATTGTGTTATTTGCCTTGGGGCTGCTCATACGTAAAGCCCCATTGCCACACGTAGAAGCCGCGCCTGTAAAAGAAACATCTACAGATACAACGACTAAAACGAGCATTTTTCAGTTTCCCCATTTATGGTTGGGCGTACTAACATTGTTCGTTTATGTAGGTGCCGAAGTAATTGCTGGCGATACGATAATCGCCTACGGCATATCCTTGGGCTTCACGGGTGAAGAAGCCAAGTTTTTTACCACATTTACCTTGATGGCCATGGTGATAACCTATGCGCTGGGTGTGTTTTTGATTCCTAAATATGTGAATCAGACAACGGCCCTAAAAATTAGTGCAGCATTGGGTATTTTGTTTAGTATTAGCATTCTGAATACCACGGGATATATCTCGGTGTTTTTCGTAGCGGCACTAGGAATAGCCAATGCACTTGTGTGGCCAGCCGTGTGGCCATTAACTTTAGACGGCTTGGGAAAATTTACCAAGAAGGCATCTGCCTTACTGATTATGGCAATTTCGGGAGGTGCTGTTATTCCTCCATTATACGGTCGGATGGTAGATGCTCAAAAAGAGGAGTTGATAGTCAATGGAGTTAATAATGTCGAAGCAATTTCGTTAGCGGCAACAAGTAGTTATTGGATTCTGATACCATGTTACGTTATTATTCTGTTTTTTGCAATTAAAGGGCATCATTTAAAACAGTATAAGCTGTAACCTTTTTTATACCTTATAAATCCAAATCATGCTAAAGAGTAAAATAGATATCTCCACCTGTTTTGAAAAACGTTTCGAAAATGTAAATACTATGGTTTATGAGAGTGCAGTACAAGCCTCAAAGGATGTGGCTAACGAAATTGCAGATCTCATAAGGCTAAAACAAGGTCAAAATCAAAAATGTGTATTGGGATTAGCTACAGGTTCAACACCTAAGGGACTTTACGCAGAGTTGGCCCGTCTTCATGTAGAGGAAGGATTGAGTTTCAAAAACGTAGTATCGTTTAATTTGGACGAATATTACCCCATGGAACCAGACTCGATACACAGCTATGTACGCTTTATGAAGGAGCTTTTGTTTGATAAAGTGGATATCCTGCCTGAAAACTGCCATATTCCCAACGGCACACTTCCCAAAGAGAGTATTGCTGCGTACTGCATTGAATATGAAGCCAAAATTGAAGCACTTGGAGGTATTGACCTACAGATATTAGGGATTGGAGGTAATGGGCATATCGGGTTTAATGAATCAGGCTCCTTGCAAAACTCCAAAACACGCTTAGTAGCATTGGATCATATTACTCGTGTTGCTGCCAGTAAAGAATTCTTGGGACTTTCAAAAACGCCAAGAACAGCCATTACTTTGGGAGTTAAAAAAATAATGGAAGCTAAAAGAGTGATTTTATTGGCATTTGGAGAAGCTAAGTCAAATATTATTAGGTCTTCTGTAGAGGGGCCAGTCACCAACCAAGTTCCCGCCTCTTATCTACAGGAGCACCAATATGCCACTTTTGTATTGGATGAGCAGGCAGCTTCAAAATTAACTAGAATCGATACTCCTTGGCTTGTAGAAGAAATACAATGGACAAACAAGTTAGTCCGAAAAGCTGTGTTAGGATTAGCACAAAAAGTCAGCAAACCGATATTGATGCTTACGGATGCCGATTATATTGAACATGGAATGAGTGACCTGTTGGCGGATAGAGGTCCTGCGTACGATATCAATATTAAAATATTCAATAATTTGCAGCATACCATAACGGGATGGCCAGGAGGTAAACCCAATGCAGACGATACCAACAGACCAGAGCGTAAAAATCCACCCAAAAAGAGGGTAATTATTTTCAGCCCACATCCCGATGATGATATTATCAGTATGGGTGGCACGTTTATTAGACTTCACCAGCAGGGTCATGAAGTTCATGTGGCCTATCAAACCTCAGGAAATATTGCTGTAGCAGATGCTGAGGCACTGCGCTTTGCCAGTTTTGTATGCGATTATAATGACAAATTTAAAATTGCTAATGGCGATGCAAAGAAGATATTTATGAAAGCGGTAACGTTTTTAAAAACTAAAAAAGAAAGTGATGTGGACATTCCCGAAGTACGACAGATCAAGGGATTAATTCGTATGTCAGAAGCTCGCTCCACCTGTCATTATGTAGGTATACCGGATAAGAACATCCATTTTCTTGAACTGCCGTTTTATGAAACGGGAAGGATTGAAAAAAATCCTATAGGGGAAAATGACATAAAAATCACTATGGATTTAATTGATAGCATAAAACCCCATCAAATTTATGCAGCAGGTGATTTGGCTGATCCACATGGAACGCATAAAGTGTGTCTCGATGCAGTTTTTGAAGCTGTAAAAAGGATAAAATCCAGGGCTTTTATGAAAGATTGCTGGGTATGGTTGTATAGAGGCGCTTGGAAAGAATGGAGCATTGATGAAATCGAGATGGCAGTGCCTTTGAGCCCAGATCAGGTATTGGAAAAACGTCATGGAATCTTTAAGCACCAATCACAAAAAGATGGGGTGGTCTTTCAAGGGACTGATGCCAGAGAATTTTGGCAACGTGCAGAAGACCGAAACAAGGAAACAGCCGATACCTATGACCAGATGGGTATGGCTAGATATGCAGCTATTGAGGCTTTTGTTAGATGGGAATTTTAATGATAAGATTGAGATTTTTGCTTTATCATTTGATTCATTCAAGATAATTAAGTTCAATGGAGTCTTATTGTTTAGTTAAAAAGTAATTTTGCCTCCTGCATAGCTATCCTTTAAAAAAAAGCAATCTTTAAAGAGTGTTGAAGGCAAATAGCAAATGTTATTCTTTTAGATGGGGCAAATGCCTTTAAAATACGGATTTGCAACACGTTTTAGCCGAAAATACCCCACGTGTCGATAATAATATAACATTAAGTTGCAACGTTGTCATATTCTGCTAAATGCTAGAGTGATAGCTCCAAAACATCTCATTGTGAACTTAATGCGAGTACTTACAGTTGCTTTATTTTGCCTTAGTATATGTAGCGGTTTCTTTATCGGGGTATATGCCCAATCCCTTGAAGGATCTTTTGACTCCAAGTACAAAAGATATACAATAGGGGAGCAATTTTCTGGTATGGTAAATCATGAATTGGTCTTGACGGCATGGAAAGGTGAAAGAATTAACACGCAATTGGTTTTATGGAGCAACCTAGAGATCAATAATTTGACTGTTGGATTAGGGCTGTCAGATAGACTCACGCATTCCTCAGGGGTATCCCATATTGGCTCTGATAAAGTAAGCATATTTAAGGTAAAGTACATAAAAGGGGATCAAAAGCCTAGGTCTTGCGGAGCGTATCCTGAGCACAATCAAACTGTCTTGATTGGAGATGGTTTGCAAGAGCAATCACAGTTCTCAATAACCCCTTCAGATCCTTTGAAACTATGGATCTCTATTGATGTTCCTAAAAACATCTCTTCTGGACAATACGAAGGAGGCATTAGTGTATTGAGTACTGTAGGAGGCAAATGGTTTCCTGTAAAGCTTAATGTTATAGATCGCGAGCTTCCCTCTCCCTCTGAAAGTGATTTTCATTTAGATTTGTGGCAGTATCCTTATCAAATACTGTATTTCTACAATAAAGCAAATCCCCAAAAGCCCATACAACCATGGTCAAAGAATCATTTTGAACTCATTCGTCCATTTTATACGTATTTGGCAGACATGGGGCAAAAAGCAGTCACGGCACATATTAAGTACGATGCATTAGGGGGGCCATCCATGATCCAGTGGATAAAAAAAGCGAATAATACGTGGACATACGATTACACGAATTTCGACAGCTATGTTGAGTTTATGAGTAAGCTAGGAATTGACAAGCAAATTAACTGTTTTTCTCTTATCGGATGGAATGAAAATGAACTTCCATACTACGATGAAAAAACAAAAATGATAAAAAAACTATCTGCTCATGTAGCCTCACAGCTATACAATACGAGATGGAATCATTTTTTAACAAGATTTAAAACGCACCTTATGGGTAAAGGATGGTTTGAAAAGACAGTTTTGTATATGGATGAGATTAGTGAAGACAAAATGATGCAGGTAGTCAACTTAATTCAATCAAACTCCTCTGACTGGAAGATAGGAATGACCCATGTGAAGCACATCTCAGATGCACTTCGAGCTCGCATTTATGATTTATCAGGAGGATTAGTGGAAGCAAAAAATAAAGCTAGCGGCGATGCTGTAAGAACATTTTACACAAGCTGTTCTGAAGTACGTCCTAATAATTATCTAACCCCTGAGACGAATCCCGCAGAAATGACTTGGATGGGCTGGTATGCCGCTCAAGAACAATTTGACGGATATTTGAGATGGGCATGTGATTATTGGAAATCGTTAGATCCTTTTGATGAAACTTATGGAGGAAACACAGCTGGTGACTTCTCCATGATGTATAGGAGTTCAAATGATTTTCCAAGTACATTGATAAAAAGCATACGTGCAGAATTATTGAGAGAAGGGATACAAGATTTTGAGAAGATAAAACTACTGAAACAAGAATTGTCTCAAACAACAAACCCTTATAACCAACAACGATTGGAACTCCTTAAAAATTGGATGAGGCAGTTTAACGCAAAAAGTGGCTTTGGAGCAGAATACCTGGTAACAGCGGGACAAAAAATGTTGAATGCCCTCGCTGCAAATGGCTATGGATATTGTGAGGTATCTGGGAGTGGAACAACTAACTTTTTTCCATCTTATGTAGCGACTTCAGGAGGTGTCAATCAAAATATCAGCTATTATACCTCTTCCGTTCCTCGTAAAGGTTATGTCATGCACTCAAATTCTTTAGTAGCAACTCGTCCAGGTAATACGTTTGAATTAAAA
>CAZSSZ010000118.1:0-3067 GCA_964609755.1 uncultured Flavobacteriaceae bacterium
CCAGAAGTGAGTTCGGGTTCTTTACCCAAAATTTGGGTACGAATTTGTTTGTTATATCCGTTGGCTCGTTTATTTGAGCGCACTATGCATGCCATTTCTTCCCAACCCACTTCACGAAAAGCGGTTTCTATGGCATCTTGGATTTCATAGCCGTCTTTTAGGCGCACCACATCAGGGAATTTTGCCAAAATAAACTGAAAGAATGTCGTCTGCCCAGCAGTAAGTTGTTGTCGGATTCGGGTAGCGTTAAATAAAATCCCAGAATCTTTCCCTTGACGCACCACTTCGTTGAGTTCGATTTCGTTTGGAGTAAGCCCATGTTCCAACGATAACACCCCGGCATCTAGCGCAGGGCTAAGTTCAGTGTGCACAGGCGGTAGCTGTGCCGTATCACCTACTAGCAAAAGTTTGCAATCTTCTCCTGAATGTACGTAATGAATCAAATCGTGGAGCAGGGAGCCATTTTCAAAAAGTTTGCTTTGTTGTTGTTGGTCGGCAATCATGGAGGCTTCATCTACCAAAAACAACGTGCGTTTAAATTTATTTTTCTGAAGCTTAAACGTAAGATTTCCCTGGCGCTGTTGTTGGGCAAAATAAATGCGTTTGTGTATGGTGTATGCAGTTCGGTTGGCGTAAGCCGCCATAACTTTTGCCGCGCGACCTGTGGGAGCTAAGAGTACGGTTTTGTAGCGCATTGCACCAATGGATTTCACCAATGTTCCAATAAGCGTGGTTTTTCCAGTGCCTGCAAACCCCTTCAATACAAACACCTCATTTTGAGTTACTGATGTTATAAATTCTGCAAGATCTTGCAATGCTTTTTCTTGTATGGGTGTGGGTGAAAACGGAAAGTTTTCATGGAGCTTGGTTACAAAAGCGGTTACATTCATGGGCTTAAATGTAGGAATGTTTTATGGAAGGGTGCAAAGAATGAAAAAAATTGTAGATTTGTTTGCATCAAAATCAAAAATAAACATGAAAAAAATCTTACTTCCTGTACTTTGGATTCTCATCGTTTTCTTTGGCTACAAGTTGTACAATTCGATTTACGAACCTATCCAATTTAATAAAGTAAAAACGGAACGTTATGCAGATGTTATTCGCACCTTAAAAGATATTGGCAGTGCCCAAGTAGCCCATAAGAGTGTTACTGGAATTTATGCGCAAGATTTTAAAAGTTTAATAGCTTTTGTAGATACTGCCCAATATGTTTTGGTGGAAAAAAGAGATTCAAGCTACTTAGAATATAACCGCGTATACCGCATTGATATGCTTAAAGAAGTACAAATTATTGACACGCTTGGTTTTGCTTCGGTCAAAGATTCCCTTTTTGGCACCTCTAATCGCTACAAAAACATGGCAAAAGTACCTGTAAAAGATGTTGATACATCGTTTAGCATGAAAGCTGATATTATTGATAAAAACGGTTACCAAGTACCTGTATTTGAAGTGCGTGTTGCCAAAGACATAGTGCTTCATGATCAAAACGCATATTTGTTAGAACAAGAAAAAGCTACGGTTTCTGTAGATGGCGTAAATGGTCCTGATATTATTTTAGGATCCCTTTCTGAGGTTAGCACCAACGGAAACTGGCCGACTATTTACGATGCCGGAACACAAAATTAAAGTGCCTAACAGTGCAATGAATTTGTCCATTCACATTACTGTGGGTGGACTTTCTTTTTTTACGCATAATCCCAGCACGGGGCGCGTTTCAAAAATTCATAAAAAGCAATTTAGCCTAAGCCTACCCATTGAAAAGCTTCATGAGGAAGTTTACAATGAACTAAAAGCACAAAACCTTATTGGTCAGGCATTTGATAAAGTGCGTTGTAGCGTTGAAAACAATTTAGCTACCCTAGTACCCAAATCGCTTTTTGAAGAAAATGCATTGCACGAATACGTCAAAAAAGATATTGACATTCAAAACAACGATTTTATTACCTACGATATTTTCCCAAGTACTGATTGGGTTAACGTATATGTTCCCTTTGTAAATGTGAACAATATGCTCATAGATGCCTTTGGGTCGTTTACCTATTTTCATGCGGTGAGTATTTGGTTACATGCCCTTAGCAAACATCCTGCTGCCGATGGCAATCTTGTTTGGAGTATGTATAAAGAAAATAAGCACATACACTTGGCTCTACTCCGCGACAACAAATTGCAGTTCTACAATTGTTTTGAAGTCGATAACCCCAAAGATGTAGCGTATTTTACGCTGCTTATGGCAAACAAAAACAACATCAGTCCTAACGAAGTGCCGCTGTTTGTAGCGGGTGATGTTATGGAAGATGACCCTACACACAACGAATTATTTACATTTATTAGAAGCATCAATTTTCTCACCCCACAAAACGATGCCCTTTCTGCTGCGCCAAGGCTGAACGCACATCAAGACTTTTGTTTGTTAAATTTGGGCTAATGCGAATCATATCAGGAAACTTAAAAGGACGTCGTATTCAACCCCCAAAAAACCTACCCGTACGCCCCACAACAGATCGTGCTAAAGAAGCCCTGTTTAATATCTTGATGCATCAATACGATTTTGAAAGTTGCTCGGTACTGGATTTGTTTGCCGGAACAGGAAGCATTAGCTATGAGTTTGCCTCTAGGGGTGTGCAAAACTGCACTGCTGTGGATCAAAATGCACGTTGTATTGCCTTTATAGATCAAACCACACAAGCGCTAGACCTTCCCATAACAACCGTTCGCATGGGAGTTATGCCTTTTTTGGAACGCCACAATACGGCGTATGCATTTGTTTTTGCCGACCCCCCTTATGCCTATACAACAGATGAATATCAGGAAATGATAGCTGCAATCTTTGCAAAAAACCTGCTTAAAAAAGAGGGATTACTTATCGTAGAACACACTGAACAGCTTGATTTATCAACCCTAGAGCACTTTACCAGCGCACGAAGCTATGGCGGCTGCGTGTTTTCGTTTTTTGAAGGCTAATTATTGTTTACCTGCCTGAAACAAATATTCTTTTTCAGCCTTGGTCAGGCTTTCATAACCTGAAGCAGCAATTTTATCTAGAATGGCATCTACCTTTTGTTTGTCA
>CAZSSZ010000118.1:3077-4962 GCA_964609755.1 uncultured Flavobacteriaceae bacterium
ATTGTGCCCAAAAATTGCCTAAAATCTGAAAGTTTTGAAGTACGCCTTTTTGCAGTACGCTTTTTTGTGGATTTTGATGCGCTAAAAAGCGATTGAAAAGCAGCTACCATGCGCATAAACCACCCACCAATATCGTTTCCTTTTAAGAATTCCCGTTGATAAATATACCCCCACAGGGCACCGCCTAAATGGGCAATATGTCCGCCAGCATTTGCAGTGGGTATTTGCACAACATCTAAGAATATAAACAGTAAAGCAACATATTTTAAGGGCACGGAAAACATAAACACCCTAACAGGCGAATTGGGCATATAAGATGCCATAAAAACGAGTACTGCCATCACCCCGGCAGAACTGCCAATAAGCATAGAAGACCGCGATTGAAAAGCAGGGAAAACATTATAAGAAAGTAGGTAAACAATTCCTCCTGTGACAATCCCCACAAAAAACGTATTAAGCAATAACTTTTCTTGGAACAGGTTTAGCATCAATCCTCCTGCAACGTAGAGAAGCAGCATATTCCAAAAAATATGCCCCAACGAACCGTGGAAAAATCCATACGTAATGAGTGTCCAAGGACGCACAAGTGTAGTTTGTATATCAGCAGAAAGTTCAAAAAATGTTAACCACCCCGAAAAAGAGCTGTTAAACAAAAAGAAAAACGTATTTATCAATAGCGGTACTACAAACAGCACCGCCATAATGGCGATAAGTTTTTCTAGTGTATTTAATCGGTCATATCGAAGGCGTATGTGTTGCCAAAAATCCATTAGTTCCAACGGTTTTGATTAAACTGACTGCGTTTCCAGTACCACATTATCAAGAACCCAGTGATGGCACCGCCTACGTGGGCAAAATGCGCAATGGGTCCCATAGAGTAGGACGAAAAGCCGAAAAATAAATCCATCAGTAACACCAGTGGCACAAAGTATTTGGCTTTGATAGGTATCGGCAAAAAGATGAGCATAAGTTCGGCATTGGGAAACAAGAAAGCAAAGGCAACCAGTACACCATATAGAGCTCCTGATGCTCCAACCATGGTTACGTGGAATAACGATTGACTTTGCTGTAGCGTCCGGTATATTTCGTCTAAGGCATATCCTTGCGCAACCAAATCATCCACCCAACCTTGTATTTGTAGATGATATACAAGGATTTGAAGTAGCGCAGCACCGAAACCCGTTGATAGGTAAAAAAACAAAAACTTATTTTTTCCCCACATTTGCACCAATGGCGATCCAAACATCCACAAGCCAAACATATTGAACAGAATATGCGAAATACTCCCGTGCATAAACATATGCGTTAGCAATTGCCAAAAGCCAAAAAGATCATTTTTTGGGTAATGCAATGCCAAAACGTCATAGGCGATTTGCCCTACAAATTGACTGCCTATAAAAATCAACACATTGATAATAATCAATTGCTTGATGATGTCGGGTATGTTTCTCATGGTGTAAAAAAGCGGTCTAACTCCTGCGGTGTTAATACCCTAAAGGTGCGTTTCCCCTCTGGGGTACGGTCGGGTTCTTTGCACAAAAGGCGTTTATGTATCAATTCTAATTGTTCGTGTGTTTCCATAGCGCGTCCCGTAGGAATACTGCGTTGCTTTGCAAGCGAGCGCGCCATAACATCACGTTGCGAAAAGGCATGAACCGTGCCATTTGTGGTCTGTGTCAGCCATTGTTCTAAAAAATCAGGGATATCCTCTACGGCAAATACCTCGGGTATGGCATCAAATTCAACGGTATCCGCTGCGGCATTATGGATGCCAAATCCGCTTTCAATTAAGAGTTGTGCATGTGTGTTAAGGGTATCTATGCTCAGACGGTCTAAAGTCAGGGCAAGCGGGACGGCAAGTTGCTGCGATAACACCTCTTGTGTT
>CAZSSZ010000119.1:0-4906 GCA_964609755.1 uncultured Flavobacteriaceae bacterium
TAGGTTTTGTTACCTTTGTGTAACAACAAGACTACGTGAGCAAATTTTGGTCATCTCTTTTCGGTAAAAAAGCATCCCTCGAAGAAGAAAAGCCCGAGGAAAGAGGCCCTCACATGCCCAATATTGAGGTTCCCGTTGAGCAGGCCTTTGCGAAAAAATTCACATCCAGAGGTGGGAAATTTGTGTATTGTGACGGTATTGAAGATGCGGTCAGTGCATTCGATGCCATCGTCAAAGAATATCCCTCTGAAGTTCGTGAATTGCTATGCCTAGACGCAACACTAGCCCAAAAATTAGACGTTGGGATCACACTTACCAAAACCAACCTAAATGCTAAAATTATGTTATGCAGTTGCGAATCATTGGTTGCATATGACGGAAGTGTGGTGGTTTGTGAACGACAATTAGGCTCTAACAAACTTTCAGACCTCCCCGAAACACTTGTGATTTTTGCCGGAACACGCCAGTTTTCTAAAACAGTTTCGGATGCGTTAAAAAACATAAAACACCAGTACACCGACAATATCCCTTTAAACATTACCTCTATTAAGCAATTCAAAAACGAAGTCGAAAACGGGGATAATTACATGAACTATGGCAGCAGTGTAAAAGAGGTGTATTTACTATTACTAGAAGATTTTTCATGAACCTTATCGTTCGTTCACTTACTTCGCTTTTTTATGTTGGGCTCCTTTTGGGAAGTCTATTCCTAGGTGGGGATTTATTTTCCCTAATTACATGTATCATGACCACGTTGGCATTAAGAGAAATTCAACGTATTTCAGGACAAAAAACACCAATAGCATATCTATTTTTTCCTATTATCTTTTGGGCCGCTACAAATGGTAAAGCTGCAGAAATAGTTTCCCTAACACTTGGTATCATTGGAATATTTTTCGCTATTCTTTATCTTGGAAAAAAAACAAAGCTTGCTATTGGAAAAGCCTTTATTACAACACTCAGTTTGATTGGAGTAGCTGTTCCAATGGTTTTATTGGCGGTGTTAGGTACAAAAAAACCGGAACTCGTAGCATTTGTATTTGGCATTATTTGGCTTAACGACAGTGCTGCTTTTTTGGTGGGTTCGTGGTTAGGAAAACAACCACTAGCGCCAACCATTTCACCAAATAAAACAATTGAAGGTAGCCTAGGCGGACTCGTTTTTACCATGGTTATCATGACTTATTTTAGTGGATATTTCAACTTATTTAACACCAATACGGCTCTCCCAATCATTCTTATTACAGCAATTATGGCAAGTTTGGGCGATTTGGTGCAATCAAAACTAAAACGGCAATGCGAAGTCAAAGACAGTGGCACCATTTTGCCAGGGCATGGCGGCATGTATGACCGTATAGACAGTACCCTTTTGGCGGTGCCCGCTTTTATACTTTTATTATTTTTATTTGGATATGTTTCATAAAGAAGGATTTACCATCATCATTGTAAGTTTTGTGCTCATTACCGCTGCTGCGTTACTTGTAGAACAGTTTATTGCACTAAAATGGCTACGCCTATTGTTGGAAGTTGGACTCCTTCTATTTTTAGTAATCATTCTTCAATTTTTCAGAAATCCAAGCCGACCGCCTTTAGCTCGAACCGACGCTGTTATTGCTCCTGTAGACGGAAAAGTAGTCATCATTGAAGACGTTGAAGAACCCGAATATTTTAAAGGAAAACGCTTGCAGGTATCCATTTTTATGTCGCCATTAAATGTGCATGTAACGCGCTATCCCGTTTCGGGGGAAGTGGTGTTCAGTAAATATCACCCAGGCAAGTATTTGGTGGCGTGGCATCCAAAATCGTCCACGCTTAATGAGCGCACCACAATTGTGGTAAACAATCCAACCTTTGGCGATGTGCTGTACCGCCAAATTGCAGGTGCATTAGCACGAAGAATTGTAAACTATGCCAAAAAAGGCGATCAAGCCGTTCAGGGAACCGATGCCGGATTTATAAAATTTGGCTCAAGAGTGGATATATTTTTACCCCCCAACACGCCTGTGGATGTGGAAATAGGTCAAAAGGTAAAGGGGGGTGTTACGCTAATTACAGAAAAAACATCACCTTAAAACGCAGCTAAGCGGGCTTTGAGTGCCTCGATTTTTTCTAGTGCATCGTTGGCTTTTTTGCGCTCTATATCCACCACTTGTTGTGGCGCATTTGAAACAAAGCGTTCGTTAGAAAGCTTTTTTTTCACAGCTTTTAAAAACCCTTCCTGATAAGCAAGCTCTTCTTCCATCTTTTGCCGCTCTTCCTCTAGGTTTGATGCTGCCACAGGAACAAAATATTCGTGCGCGTTTACTCTGAATGAAAGTGCTTGCTCTGGAGAGCATTCTTCTTGTTTCCAAGACCCCACATTTGCCAGTTTTGTTACAATTGGACGCAACGAAATAGCGTCGTTTTTGACTTCAACAATAGCAATGGGCTCTTTAAACGATAGGTTTTGATTTTTACGCAACGTACGTAGCTGGGCAATCAATTCGGCAGTATGGTCAAAACGTGATAAAATATCGCTATTCACCGTTAATTGTGCAGGCCAATCTGAAACAATTAAAGCTTCATCTTCGGTTCGTACTTTTAATGCATGCCACAATTCCTCTGACAAAAAGGGCATAAAGGGATGTAATAATCGTAAGTTGTCTTCAAAAAGCGCACAAACCTTTTTATAGGTTTTGGCGTCTATTCCTGCGCCATAAGCCGGTTTTACAATCTCTAATAGCCACGAGCAAAAATCATCCCAAATAAGTTTATAGGTCGCCATCAGCGCATCCGAAATACGGTATTTACTGAAGTGGTCGTCAATGACAGCAAGGGTTTGTTGAAATTTTGCCGTGTACCACTCTAAACCAAGGGCTGCAGTTTCACAAGGCGGAAGATTTTCATCAACGTTCCAGCTTTGCACCAATCGAAATGCATTCCAAATTTTATTGGCAAAATTCTTGCCCTGCTGGCATAAATTTTCATCAAACAACAAATCGTTACCCGCAGCAGCACTCAGGAGTAATCCTACGCGAACACCATCGGCACCATAGGTTTCCATAAGCTTTATCGCATCGGGAGAATTCCCAAGTTGCTTTGACATTTTCCTCCCTTGACTGTCGCGCACCAATCCTGTTAAATACACGTGTGAAAATGGTTTTTCTTTACGAAGTGTATAGCCCGACATGATCATACGAGCCACCCAAAAGAACAAAATATCCGGTCCAGTTACCAACTCTTGTGTGGGATAGTAATACGAAATCTCCTTGTTGTCAGGTTCTAGCACCCCATTAAACACCGAAATGGGCCACAACCAAGAAGAAAACCAGGTATCAAGTACGTCTTCGTCTTGTGTCAAATCGTTGAGCGAGAGTGCAGCATTTCCAGAGGCAGCTTTGGCTTTTTCAAGGGCTTCTTCTTTGGAAGAGGCAACCACTACATTTTCATTGGCATCGCCATAATAATAGGCAGGAATTTGGTGTCCCCACCACAATTGGCGTGAGATATTCCAATCCCGAATATTGTTCATCCAATGGCGGTAGGTGTTAATAAATTTTTGAGGTACCAATTGTACATCGCCGTTTTCCACCGCGTCAATAGCTGGTTTTGCCAAGGTTTCCATCTTTAGAAACCACTGGTCGGACAAGCGCGGCTCTACCACTGCTTTGGTGCGTTCAGAAGTTCCCACTTTGTGTGTGTGCGGGGTAACTTTTATCAAACTTCCATTTGCTTCCAACTCCTTTACAACTGCCTTGCGCACAGCAAATCGGTCTTGACCTTTGTAGTGTAACCCTTGATGATTAAGTGTTCCGTCAGGGTTAAAAATGTCGATAAACTCCAGTTGGTGTTTATCGCCCAGCAACTTATCGTTTTCGTCGTGTGCGGGCGTAACTTTTAGGCAGCCAGTTCCCATTTCCAAACTAACATATTCATCGGTAATGATGGGTACAACCCTATTCACAAGCGGAACAATTGCCTTTTTGCCGTGAAGTGTCAAATAGCGTTCATCCTCAGGGTGAATGGCAACCGCTGTATCACCAAAAAGGGTTTCGGGGCGTGTTGTGGCTACAATTACTTTTTCATCACCTCCTTCGATAGCGTAAGCAATATGATATAAATTCCCTTGTTTTTCTTCGTAGATAACCTCCTCGTCAGAGAGTGTAGTTTGTGCTTCAGGGTCCCAGTGCACCATGCGGTAGCCACGATAAATCAGTCCTTGTTCGTACAAATCGCAAAATACCTTAATAACCGATTTGGACATATCGTTGTCGAGGGTAAATTTGGTGCGCTCCCAATCGCATGAGCAACCCAATTTCTTTAATTGTTCAAGGATGATGCCCCCGTGTTCATGTGTCCAATCCCATGCATGCTCTAAAAAGGCTTCTCGTCCAATGTCATTTTTATCAATGCCTTTGTTTTTGAGTTTGTTCACCACTTTGGCTTCTGTGGCAATAGAAGCATGATCGGTGCCGGGTACCCAGCAAGCGTTGTAGCCGCGCATTCGTGCACGACGAATCAATACGTCTTGCAAAGTATTGTTCATCAAGTGTCCCATGTGCAATACTCCAGTAACATTGGGTGGTGGTATTACGATAGTGTACGGAGTTCTTTCGTCAGGAGTTGAGTGAAAATAATTGTTTTTTGTCCAGTAATCATACCATTTTTGTTCAACGGCTGCGGGAGAAAATTTAGAGGGAATGGACATAAATTTTTTGTTATGTGGGCAAATGTAGGCATCGATACGTGAAATTGAAAGCACAAATTTTGCCCACTAAATTAGATTGTGTACTTTAGTTGCACCAAATGTTTAGTCATGAAAAAAATAATTCTTTCTTTTTTAGTTGCAAGTTTAAGTTATATTGCTGTTGCACAGGAAGTTGCAACCATCACTTTTGACACCTTAGTCATCGATTATGGCACCGTT